>NZ_JANKBZ010000007.1:300000-408219 GCF_024623785.1 Archangium lipolyticum | reverse complement strand
CGAGGTTGATGTTGGGAAGCTTGAAACCACCGATGCTCAGGCTCATGACGTTCTCCTTCGTGCCGGCGGCGTGAGTGCCGCCCGGCCTACAAACAGATTATCGCAAGAGCCCCGCCGGAGTTTCCTGGGGGATTTTCTCCGGCTTTTTCTTCACCGCAATCCCAGCGCCTTCAACATCGCGGAAGCCTTGGCGTGGACCGGGTCCTCCCCCTGGGTGAGCTGGGTCGCACGGCGAAGATCCTCCGCCGCCTGGGACTTCTGGCCCATGGCCAGCTTCACCTCGGCACGACCCACGTAGGCGGCGGCGTCGTTGGCGGCCAGCTTGAGGGCCACGTCATAGGCGGCCAGCGCCCCCTGAGGGTTGCCGGCGGCCATCTCCACCACGCCGAGCGCCTTGGCGAAGTAGGCGTCCGCGGGGTTGACGGCATAGAGGCCCTGGAAGAGCGTGCGCGCCTCGTTGACCCGGCCCTGGTAGTAGAAGAAGTAGGCCGTCTTGGCGATGGCGTACAGCTCCTCGTCCGTGTAGCCGCGCACGTCGCGCAGCGTGGCCTTGCCATCCGCCCAGCGCTGCATCATCGCCTGGAGCTTCGCCTCGTCCTGCGCGGGGTTGTTGCTGTCCGGTGCGGCCATGGTGCTAGTACCCCTCTTCCTGCTGCTCCTCGCGCATGCGGCGCTGGATGTCCTGGATCTCCTCGTGGACCTGGCCCACCAGCGCCAGCATCTGCGCCTCGCGCTGCAGCAGACCCTTCAGACGATCCATGCGCTCCGGCGGCGCGGTGATGCGCCCCAGGCTGCGCTCGAGCTGCTGCCGCTGCTCGCCCTCGGCGCGCCCGGCCACGCTGGCCAGATACGGCCGGTCCGCGAAACCCTCCAGATCCGCGTCATGCCCCTTGGGGTTGGGCGGCGTGGGCAGGCGGATCTCCTCCGAGGAGTGCGCCGGGCCGATGAAGTCCAGCAGCGCCGCCGAGGCGAGCGCCGGGTTCTTCGGGTTGCCAATCTTGCGCTTCTTGCGATCCAGCTGGGAGGGATCGACCAGCTTCTCGCGTACCGCACGGGGTCCCCCCCAGGGCCAGAGGGGTGCTCTCGGGGGCTGATTGTTGATCTTGGCCATGGTCTGGAACGAACCTCACACCGTTTGGGGGGTTGGAGTCTACTCCACCCTCAGCGCTTGCCGCTCGCCTGCTGCTCGCGTTGCAGCTCGTAGATGAAGTTGAGGATCTCCGCGACCGCGTCGTACAGCTCCTCGGGGACCTCCTGGCCCACGTCGATGCGGTAGAGCGCGTTGGCCAGCGGCACGTTCCTCATGATGGGGATGTTGTACTGCTTGGCGATCTCCCGGATCTTCTCCGCCTTGATGCGCATCCCCTTGGCCACCACGCGGGGCGCGACATCCTTCTCCTTGTCGTACTTGAGCGCGATCGCCATCTCGACATCTTCACTCATGGGAACCTCGCGTCAGGCCCGCGCAGCGGGAGTGGGATTCTTCAGGCCGTAGACGAAGTTGAGCACCTCGGCCACCGCGTCGTACAGCTCCTCGGGAATCTCATGGCCCACGTCCACGCGCAGCAGCGCGTGCGCCAGGGGCACGTTGCGCAGCGTGGGCACGTCCGAGTCACGGGCGATGGACTTGATGCGCTCGGCCTTGAAGTCGATGCCCTTGGCCAGCACCTTCGGCGCTCCGTCCGAGTCCTTGTCGTACTTGAGCGCCACGGCCACGTGGTCCGGGTTGGTGACGATGACGTCGGCATCCTTCACGGCATCCATCTGCGCCCCCTCCAGGAGCTCCTGCGCCATCTCCTTGCGCTTGGCCTTCTGGTGCGGATCGCCCTCGCTCTCCTTGTACTCCTTCTTCACGTCCTCCTTCGACATCATCATGTCCTTCATGTAGGACTTGCGCTGCCACCAGACGTCGAAGATGGCGAAGAGGAAGAAGACCAGACCCACGCGCATGGCGACGCGGTACACCAGCTCGCCCATCACCGCCATGATGGTGGGGATGTCCCGGCGCACCGTCTCCACCACCAGGGGCATGGCGTCACGCACCACGCCATAGGTGACGTAGGCGGTCACGGAGATCTTCGCCAGGTTCTTGATCAGCTCGATGATCTGCTTCTTGCCGATGAGGTTCTTCGCCCCCTCGATCGGGTTGAGCTTCTCGAGCTTGGGCATCAGCGGGTCCATCGTGAACAGCGAACCCACCTGAAGGAAATCCAACAGGCCTCCCACGACCGCCACGGCCCCCACGACCGGCAGCGTGAGCAGCAGCATCGTCTGCAGGCCCATCACCATGAGGTGGAAGGTGGCCTTCTCCAGGTCCCCCGGGTGGGCGATGTGATCGAAACTGAACTGGAAGAGCTGGGTGACCTGCTCCTCCACGTTGGACCACGTGCCCTTGACCACGCCCAGGCCCACGAGCAGCCCGAACACGCCGGTCAGGTCCTTGCTCTTCCAGACCTGGCCCTTCTTCTTGGCGTCGTCGAGCTTCTTTTGTGAGGGTTCTTCTGTCTTTTCGTCGGACATGGCGGGAACCCCGAATCAGCCGAGCAGGCGCACCGCATCGCGCAACATGGCCAGCATGTCCGCGAAGTCGGTCTGCATCCGCCCCATGATGAGGCCGAGGGACATGAAGACGATGACCACACCCACCAGCGGCTTGATGGCCATGGAGATGAAGAACACCTGGATCTGCGGCGCCACGCGGTTGATGGCGCCCAGCGCCAGGTCCGTCAGGAAGGCGGCCAGCATGGCCGGCGCGGAGAGGGCGATGGAGATCTTCAACAGGTCCGCGAAGGAGCGGATCATCAGATCCATGAACGGCCACATGCCCTGACTGAAGCGCGGGAAGCGATCCAGGGGCACGATGGCGAAGCTCTCGGCGAGCGCCTCGATGACCAGGTGATGGCCGTTGAGGGTGAGGAAGAGCACCACCGCGAGCTGCACCTTGAGGCTGGAGAAGATGGACACCTGCTGCCCGAGCTGCGGCACGTACAGCTGCGCGTTGTTGCTGCCGGACATGGTGTCCACGATGTTGCCGGCCACGCGTGCCGCCTCGAAGACCATGTTGACGATCATCGCCAGCGACACCCCGATGAAGATCTCCTTGAGCATCAGCCCGATGAAGGGCAGCGCGCTGGTGGGGATGGCCCCCATGCGCGCGCTCACCGCGGGGAAGAGCACCACGGAGAGCGTGACGCCCACGCCCATCTTGATCTCCGTGGGCACCACCTCGCCGCCCAGGAACGGCGAGAGCACCAGCACCGGCATGATCCGGCACAGGAGCAGACCCACGGTGAAGATGACGAGCGAGAGGTTGGCCTGCTCGGTCAGCTTCGCGATGACCTCGGAGACGTTCATCTGGCGATGAGGGCCGGGAACTGATCGAAGACGTGGAAGGTGAAGCGCACCAGCTGGCTGCCGATCCATGGACCGGTCAACGCCAGCACGCCGAACACCGCGACCACCTTGGGCGCGAAGGAGAGCGTCTGCTCCTGGATCTGCGTGGTCGCCTGGAAGATGGCGATGACCATGCCGATCATCAGGCCCATGAGCACCGGCGGCGCCGACACCACGAGCACCAGATAGAGCGCCTGCTGCAGGATGGAGTTGAGCTGGTTCATGTGCGTCTCACAGGTAGCCGACGACCAGGCCCTTGGCGATGAGGTACCAGCCGTCGACGAGGACGAAGAGGAGCAGCTTGAAGGGCATGGAGATGGTGGTGGGCGAGAGCATGTGCATGCCCAGCGCCAGCAGGATGTTGGCCACCACCATGTCGATGACGATGAAGGGCACGAAGAGCAGGAAGCCGATCTGGAAGGCCTCCTTCAGCTCGGACACCACGAAGGCCGGGACGACGATCATGAAGTCCCGGTCGGTGATGTCCTGCCGATCCTCCTCCGTGGCCCGCATCTTCTTGGCCAGGTTGAAGAAGAGCGCGCGGTCCTTGTTGGTGATCTTCTTGATGAGGAACTCGCGCAGCGGCTCACGGGACTTCTTGGCCGCCTCCATCAGGTTGCCCACCGTCTCCGAGGACAGCAGGCTGGGCCCCTTGGACAGGATGTCCACCTCGGAAGCCCGGTACATGGCCTGTCCCACCGGGGCCATGATGTAGACCGTGAGGATGATGGCCAGGCCGGTGATGACCTGGGTGGGAGGAATCTGCTGGGTGCCCAGTGCCGAGCGCACGATGGAGAGCACCACGGAGATCTTCACGAAGCTCGTCACCATCATCAGCACGAAGGGGACGAGCGACAGCGCGGCCAGCGCCAGCATCAGCACCAGCGGCCGCGAGGCGAAGGAGTCGGGGCTCACCGACTCGACGGCCACGGCCTCGTTGCCGGAACCACCGCCCCGCTTGGCGGCGAAGGCGATGAACGGATTCAGCGCGAACGCCACGGCGAAGAGCCACGGCGCGATGCGGAGGGCGGGGAGGCGAACGGATGGAGTGAGTCTCACGGGTCGTCTCTATCAGGCGCCCGGCGGCTGGGTGCCGCTCGGTTGGGCGGGAACGCCCGATGGGGAAGCATTGCGGCGGGCGAGGAGCTTCTGGAGGAAGGGAGAAAGGGGAATCACATTGGCCGGGGGCCGCTCGGAACGGATGCGCTCCACCGCCTCGGTATCGAGCTTCGACAGCAGCTGCAGGCCACTCTCGCCACCGCCCACCAGCAGGTACTCGCCCGCGGCCTTCAACACGAACAGGGTGCGGCGCTGATCCAACGGAATCCGCTCCACCACCGACACCACCGCGGGCCGGCCCGTGGCCACGCCCTGCAGCCCCATCAGCTTGCGCAGGCCCACGTTGAGCGTCAGGTAGATGGAGGCCAGCACCGCGCCGAACAGCAGCAGCGTGCGCGTCAGCATCCACCCGAGGCTCTCGGGCTCCTCCTCCAGGCCGGGCCCCGCTGGCTCCGTACTGGAGAACGGGTCGGCGGCGCCCTTCGCCGTGAGGTCGGGGGACTTCGCGGTGGGCACCAGCTCGGCGGCGGGAGCCTGTGCGGCGGCGGGAGCCGGTTGCGCGGGCGAGGCGGTGGCCTGGGCCCGAGCCGGGGACGCGAGCAGCACGCACGCGCACGCCACGAGGGCCGAACGCATCAGGAAAGCGGGAAACACAGCCATGGTGGGGCGCGAGGCTAGTTCATCAGGCAAGAGACCGCCACGGTCCCCCCTGCCCTGCCCCATCGCTCGCCTGCCTGGGTCACCCCTCCGCGGCACGCTCTGGTCTTCTCGTCGCAATGCCACGGTGGAGCCCCCGAACCGGACGATGGACCTCAGCCCGCGAGCGAGAGGACCCGCACGCCCAGCTGCCCCTCCAGCTCCACCAGCTCGCCCCGGGCAATCACCTTGCCGTTCACCGACAGGTCCACCGGCTCGCCCGGCGCCCGGCTCAACTCGATGACCTGCCCCACCCGCATGGACACCACCTGGTCGGCCGTCACCGGCACCCGGGCCAGCTCCACGGAGATCTGCAGCGGGATGTCACCCAGCAGGTCGCTCGCATCCATTCTGTCGTCCACGGCACCACTCTCCGCCAAAGGGTTGTTCATCTCGGGGTTGGTGAACTCCTCGTCCTCCCCCGCCTCTCCGGACTCGCCCAGGGCCTCCGCCGCGGCCTCGTCCGCCTCGGAGGGCACACGCCGCTGGAAGGACTGCTCCCCGAGCACCACCGCGGTGATGCGGGCCCGGTAGAGGCCGTCCTCGACGAACACCTGCGCGTCCAGGCAGCCCGCGCGTCCCAGCCCCAGACGAAGCCGCGCGGTTCCCTCCTCGCCCCGATCCTGCCGGGCCGAGAGCGAGTCCACCAGCACCACGTCCTTCACCCGGAGGCTCGACAGGTCGCGGCTGGAGATCTCCGCGTAGCCGATCTCCGCGCGCAACCAGGCGCGCGCCGACGACAGGCGGCCCAGGTGCGCCTGCACGTCCGAGCGCAGCTGCACCCGCCGCTGCTCGGACACCTGCGCCGGCTCCATCACATCCAGCACGCCCGAGGGCACGAAGAGGCGCACCACGCCGTCGTGGGAGCCGAGCCGGGCGCGCATTTGCACCACCAGCACCGGTCCCTCCTCGCCCAGCCGCGCCACCGCCTCGTCCACCCCGCGCGCCACGCCCTCCATCCGCAGCTTGGGCTGCCCCGGATCCATCCCCGGACCCAGCGCCTTGAGCGCCTCGAGGAGGACGAAGCCCGCCACGCCCTCCTCGATGTCCGTGAGGGGCCGCAGGCCGACCGCCTCGCCCGCGCCGCCCAGCAGCGCGTCCACCGCCGCGTGCGCCAGGGCCAGCTCCACCTCCAGCACCGCGCGCCCGCGATGCGGACCGGGCACCAGGAAGGACAGGAAGGCCGGCTCAGCCATGTGGTGGCGCAGCTCGCCCGAGCCGAACACCTGCACCGTCTCCAGCGAGAAGCCCACCTGCGTGTCGAAGATGGCCTTGAGCCGGGCGCACAGCGCCTCGACGGCCTCGGCCTTCGGCGTCAACCACTTCAGACGCCCGGTGAGCCGGGACTCGGTGAGGGACACCTTCTCCAGCCGCTTGAAGGAGAAGGGGCGCCAGGGCTTCCCCGGGCGCTTCAATTGCCGGGTATCGACGACCATGGTGCGCTCGTGTTCGCCAGGATCTTCGTCCGTATCGAAATCGAGACGACTCATGACTTCGCCTCGATACGCAGATCCTCGAGGGTGAGACCGCGTCCGGCCAGCGCGCTCTTGAGCCCGTCGCGCTGCTCCTCCAGCATCTTCAGTACGTCCTTGTCTCCGCCGCTGAACACGGCATGGATCTTCCCGTTCTTCGCGCTGAGCTTGATGGACAGGCCGCTGAGCACGTCGCTGCGGAGGTCGATCTGGAACTCCGCGTTACCCGCGGCATTGGTGCCCACCCGCACCCGCTCGACGATCTTCTGGGCGATCTCGTTGGCGATGGCGCGCAGCCGCTCCGAGCCCGCCGTGGGCTTGGGCTTGGCCACCGGCACGGGGGCCATCAGCGCGGGGTTGAAGCGGAAGCCAGCCGCCAGCTCCGCCCCGCCGTCCTTCTTGTCCTTGCCGTCCCCACCGCCCTTGCCACCGCCGTCCGCGTCCGTCTTGAGCGAGCCCTTGCTCCGGCCGGCCTGGCCCGCGGCCGAATTCTCGCTGCCCTTGGTGAGCGCCTCGCCGCGCTCGTTCAGGGCGTCGTCGGTGTTCTTGGCGTCCGACAGGCGCGACTCGGAGCGCGTGTGGGCCACGCCCTGGTCCGCCTGCCGGCCCTGGGCCGCCTGGCTCGTCTGGGAGGAGTCCGTCTGCCGCCCCTGGGACAGCCGCTCTCCCTCGCCCGTGCGCGACTGTTGGACGCGCTCGTCCAGGGCCTTGCCCGTCTGGCGCAACGTGCTCTTCTGGGCCTCGCCGCGCTGCTCCGTCTTGCCCTTGGCCTCGTTCTCCTTCAGCAGGCTCGCGAGCACGGACTTCCCCAGGCCCTGCTCCTGGGTCCGGGTCTGCTGCGTCTGCGCCTGCTGGGACTTCTGCTGCTGAACCAGCTTGGAGAAGGCGTTCTCGCCCTCCGTGCGCTGCTTCGTCTTGGACTCCTGGAGACGCTTCTCCTGGGCCAGCCGCTCCGCGGCCTTCTGCGCCTGACGATCGTCTTCGACTCGGCTCATCGCGTCACACCACCAGACGGGGGGAACCCCGAGGTTACTTGCGCTGGCGCATCAGGAACAAGGTGTTCCCGATTTCCTCCTGGTTCAGCTCCTCCTTCGCCTGTCGCTCGGCGCGGATCTGCTTCTGCCAGGTCTCCTTGTGCTTCTCGATGGCCTTGAGCTCCTTGGCGGCCTCGGCCATCTCCCGCCGGCGCTGCTCCACGAGCTTCTCGGCGACCTTGATGGCCTCCTTCTGACGCTCGATCTCCAGCGCCACCTGGGCCTCCTCGTCCTTGAGGCGGTCCTCGTAGCGATTCATCATGGTGAGGCTGTTGACGCCCGTGGCGCCCTTGGCCATCACCTGCTGGAGGTAGGCCATCACCTTCTGCTTGCGCTCGGCCTTGCGCTTCTCGAGATCCTCCTCGAGGCGCTTGAGCTCGGCCTTCTCCTTCTCCAGCGCCTTGACGGCATCGGAGAAGGCCTGTTCGGCCTCCTCCTTGGCGCGCTCGCGCATCTCGAGCAGGACTTGCAACCGGTACGGAGGCATGGTGTCCGCATCCTAGCCCGGAATGCCCCCGTCCCGTTAATCCTCGAAGAGCCCGATGAGCTTCTGGACGGTTTCCTCGAAGGGGCTGTTGGAGTGGGTGTCCTGCTTGAGGAAGTCGATGATGGCGTCGTACTTGTCGATGGCGTAGTCCGTCCGGGGGTCCGTGCCGTACTGGTAGGCGCCCAGGAGGATGAGGTCGCGCTGCTTCTCGTAGGTCGAGAGCGTCTCGCGCAGCTTGCCGGCCGCCTTCTTGTGCTCCTTGGAGACGATGCCGCTCATCACACGGGAGAGGCTGGCCAGCACGTCCATGGCGGGCCACTGGTTGCGCTCGCCCAGGGCACGGTTGAGGATGAAGTGGCCGTCGAGAATACCGCGGACCTCGTCGGCGATGGGCTCCTCCATGTCACCGCCGGCCACGAGGCAGGTGTAGATGGCGGTGCACTTGCCCTTTTCCGAGTTGCCCGTGCGCTCGAGGATGCGCGGCAGCATGGAGAACACGCTCGGCGGATAGCCCTGGCGGGCCGGAGGCTCACCGATGGCGAGGCCGATCTCACGCTGGGCACGGGCCAGACGGGTCACCGTGTCGAGCATGAAGAGCACGTTGCCACCGCGCTCGCGGAAGTACTCGGCGATGGCCGTGGCCACGTAGGCGGCGCGCAGACGCACCAGGCTGGGCTGGTCCGAGGTGGCGCACACCAGCACGGCGCGCTTCATGCCTTCCTCGCCCATGGCGTCCTCGATGAACTCGCGCACCTCGCGGCCACGCTCGCCGATCAGGGCCACCACGCTCAGGTCCGCCTGGGTGTTCCGGGCGATCTGCCCCATCAGCGTGGACTTGCCGACGCCGGAACCGGCGAACAGGCCCACGCGCTGGCCCTCGCCCACGGTGAGCAGCCCGTCGATGCAGCGCACCCCCAGGGGCAGCGGGCGCTCGATGCGCTGGCGCTTGAAGGGGTCCGGGCAGTCACGGTCCACCGACCAGTCGAGCATGCCCTCGGGCAGGGGCTTGCCGTCCATGGGCTCGCCGATGCCATTGAGCACGCGGCCCAGCAGTTCCTCCCCGCACTTGATGGAGAGCGGTCTGCCCGTGGGGATGACCTCGCTGTCCGGACCGATGCCGTAGAGCTCGCCCAGGGGCATGAGCATGACCTCGTCGCCCTGGAACCCCACCACCTCGGCCTTCACCGCGGCCCGGCTGGCGCCCTTGATGATGACGAGCTCTCCCACCCGCACGCCGGGCACGCTGGCCTTGATGACCAGACCCGTCAGCTCGGTGACGCGGCCTCGCACCCGGTACAGCGGCGCGTCCTTGATGAGGGAGTAGTAGCGCGAGAGATCGAGAGCCATGGCTACGGAGGGCCCTCCTTCTTGCCCTGGTCCGGGAACAGCACGTTCTGCAGCATCTCGAACTGGGTGGGCAGTTGCGCGTCCACCTTGCCGAACTCCGTCTGCACGATGCAGCCCACCGGGGCGACGTCCGGATCCTCGCGGATGGCCACGTCCACCGCCCGGCCGATGAGCTCCATCAGCTCCGCCTTGCGGGCGCGCAGCACCGCCGCCGACTTGGGATTCACCCGGAGCACCACCGCCCGCGCGTTGCGCAGCTCCTCGATGGCCTTGGCGCAGATGTCCACCAGCAGCGTGGGATCGCGCTCCACGTCGCGGCCGATGATCTTCTCGGCGATCTTGCACGCCAGGGCCACCACGTCCTGCTCCTGCTGGGCGAGGATCTCCCCCGCCTGCATCTTCGCGCGCAGGATGAGCTCCGTGGCCTGGGCCATGCCCTCCTGCTTGCCCTGCTCGCGGGCCTTGGCCAGCACGTCCTCGCGCTCCTTCTGGGCCTCCGCGAGGATGCGCTCCTTCTCCTTCTGCGCCTCCTCGATGATGCCCTGGGCGCTCTGCCGGGCCTCGAAGACCTCGGCGTTCATCACACCCGGGCGCGGAGGCCGCAGCACCGGCCGATCTCCCCCAGAGGGTGCCGGCTCGGCCGCCGAGTCACCCTTGATCACCTTGCCGATCGCCATGGAAAGCTCCTTGTCAGCGGAATGCTATCGCGTTCCGCCCCTCGGTCCACGCCCGCTCGTCGCCGGCTGCACGCCCGAGCGGGAGCGCCGCTGGACCCGCGTCCCCTCCGGCTGCACGGCCGGCAGCGAGGTGCTGGTCCCCAGCACTCTGGGCGGGCGGTCGGGCTCGGCCTCGGGCTTTTCGCGGGGGATGGCACTGCGGCTGTGCGTGCGCGACACCGGGGAGCGGAAGACGCGCGAGACCTCCGACTCCTCTCCCAGCCGCTCGTCGACACGGGACCGGGTGCCGCCGCGCGTCGGCGCCGGTCCGATCCGGGCTCCGGTGGGATCCGGCGCCACGGGCGCGTTCTCCCGGGGGCTCCGGGAAGAAACCCGGCTCACCCGCGAGCCGTCCGCGTCCTCCGGGCGCCCCACGTAACTGCGCGGGCTGGCCCCCGCCCGGCGCGCCTCGCGCTCGGCGATCGGATCCCTCCGCACACCGACCACGGACTGCGAGGACATGGACCGGCGGACCGAGGAGGGCTCGGAGCTGGCACCCGCGCGCATCTCACGCGACATGGCCGGGCCACGAGCCTGGGGCGCTGGCGCCGGCTTCGCGCTGGGAGTAGGCGGTCCGAGGGCGGGTGCCCGAGGCGGGGTGAGCCGCACCGGGCGCTCGATGAGACCCCGGGCCGCGAGCCGCTCCAGGTCCGTGACGATGTCGGTCCGGCCACCATCGCCGCGGCTCGTCGGCCTGGCGCGCTCGTCGCGCACCCACTTCGCCAGGAGCTGCCCGAAGTCACCGCGGTGCTTCTCCAGCAGGCGCGCCGCGAACTCGGGAGACTGGGCCACGCTCGCGCGCGCCAGGCGGTGCACGCCGGCGCCACGGATGGCGGCGGCCAGGTTCTGCAGGCCCCCGTACTGCTCCAGCTGCGCCTTGGCGTCCTCCTCGGCCATCTTGCGCGCGGCATTGGCCGTCACGGCCCGCGTGGCGAGCTGACGCAGGTGCGGCGGCAGCGCCCCGACGGCCGGCTCCCGCTCCGCGTCCGGCAGGCCCGCCATCGCGGGACCCAGCACACGCGCGCCCAGCCGGTCACACACGGTGAGCAGCTCGCGCGTCTGCAACAGCAGCACGTCCGTGAACTTGAAGGGCACGTGCGCCGAGGACTCGCGGGCGAGCAGCTCCTCGAGCTTCCAGCGCACGATGTCCAGCACCTGGGGCCGCACCTCGCGCGTGAGCTTCACCCGTCCCGTGGACGGCAGGTGGGAGCGCACCGCGTCCGCGAGCGGCGCCGGCAGCGCGCGCAGCACCACCTCCACCAGCGAGAGACGCTCGCGCTTGAGCAGGCCCGCGAGCCGCTCCGGCTCCGCGCTCCAGAGCTGGCCGCGCCGGTCCTTCATCAGCCGCTTGATCTCCTGGACCAGCAGGGGGATCCGCTTGTCGCGAGGGATCTGGAGAATCTCCTGGGCACGGTGCTGGAGCATCTCCGCCTCGTCCTCGGGCAGATGCTCCAGCGCACCGACGCCCTCCTGACCACCGAAGGTGATCGCGGTCAGGAGCATCATCGTCTGGCGCTTGCTCAGCGATGTGAGGAACTGATCCAACGGTCACCCTGGGGGTGGGAGACGCTTCCAGAAAACGACGGAGGGGCTCTCGTTACGGCTTGGGCCTGGCGCGGGCCGTGGCGGCCGTGCCACCTCCGCGCATCAGAGACCATGCCGACAGGCCGATGGAGGCCAGGATGAGCAGCACGGCCACGGCGGCCATCATGCGGAACTGGCCCACGCTGCCCGCCGTCATGCGCATGCCCATGACATCCTGCAGCCGGCTCTCCGGGCTCACCTCCGCCTCGCCCGCGATGGCCGGCGTCAGCAGCACCGTCACCGCCTCCGGCTTCAGCTCCGGCACCGCGGTGGAGACGAACTGCTGCACGTCCTCGCGCTTGATGGGCGACTCGTTCTTGGCCGTCGGCCGGTACTTGATGAACACCGACGCCGAGGGCATCGGCTTGTTCTCCGGCTGCGTGAGATCGTTGTTCTCCGGAATCATCACGATGGCCCGGGCCTCCAGCACGCCGTCGATCTGGTTGAGCGCGTTTGACACTTCGCCGCCGAGCGCCTTGAGCAGCATGGCGCGCTCCTCGGTGGCGGTGGGCACCATGCCACCCTTGGCGAAGTGGCTCAGGCCCTTCTCCATGGGGCGCGGCAGCGAGTACGCCCGCAGCAGCTCGGCGGCCTGCGCCGCGTCGGCCTTGGGAACGACGATGCGGAAGCGCAGCTCGTTGCCGCCCTCTTCCTTCATCTTCGTGGCGGAGATGCCGTTCTTGCTGAGCAGGACATAGATTTCATTGGCATCCTGCTCGGAGAGTTCGTGCTGCAGGTCGATGGTGCAGCCGGTCCCCACCGCGAGGGCGAGGAGGGCGGCGAGCGCGTACGGTCGGAGCGTCATGGGCGCGCCTAGCTTAGATGCGTGGCGTTGTTTCCAACAAGACCCAACCCGGAAACAGGCGGGAAACGAGGAAGGGCGCCCCCTCGCTTCCGAGGAGACGCCCTTCGAGAACCAGACGACCAGGCGAGACTAGACCTGGGTCTTCAGGGTGTCCTTGAGACCGCTGGTGGCCTTCTCGACCACCTTGCTCGTCAGATCCAGCTCCTGGGTGTACTTGTACATACCGGCCTGGAGCGACAGGAGCTCCGCGTTGGAGAAGGTCTTGCCGGAGGCGCCGGCCTTGATGAGCTTCTCCATGTTGACCTGGCCCTTCTCCAACTCGCTGACCACATGGGACAGCATGTTGTTGCCGGTCTTGGCCGTCTCCTGCTTGCCGCCAACGGCCTCGGCGCCGCGCGCGGTGGCGGGCTCCTGGCCAGCGGTGTTGACCTTGTTGAGCGCCGCCTTCTCCGTCTTGTTGACGGCCTCGGTCTGACGCACCTGCTCGGCGCGCTGCGTCGCCTGAGCGGCCTGGGCCTGCTGCACCTGCTCCGGGCCGCCCGCGGCCTGAGCCTTGTTAGCGAGGGCCGCGTCGAACTTCGACGCCCCCTGCTTGTTGACCTGCTGCGCGCCCTGGTCCTGCAACTTCTGCTGGGCGATTTGCGCCGCCGACACGCCGGCCATCGGACCCGCCATGTGACTGCCTCCTTGTATCCTCAGGGGAGGAAGACTCCTCCTCGTTCAACAGTTCCTTGAGCCGTTCGATCGCCCGCGCATGCAGGCGAGACGCCCAGCTCTTCGACTGCCCGATCTCCGCCCCCGCCTCTTCCAGCGTCTTGCCCTGGAAGTAGTAGCCCTGCAGCAACCGGCGTTCCTTCTCCGGCAGCTTCTCGATGGCCGCTCTCACACGGATCCGCTGCTGCTCGAGCTCCAGCCGTTGATCCACCGGCAGGGACTCGTCCGTGAAGCCCAGCCCTTCCGCCCCTTCGAGGCTGGTGGCGAACACCATCGCCAGCCCCGCCACCGCGTTGGAGATGTCCATGACATCATCGTCAATGGACCCCCCGCGGTTGCCTCCTCCCTGCTCGCGATCCGAAAGATTTCCCAGATACGCCGTCGCACGCTCGCCCGCGTAGGCCGAACGCGCGTCTCCCCCCTTGAGCACCCCCATCTTGCGAAGACCATCGTAGATGGCCCCCTTGATGCGGTAGTGGGCAAAGGTGAGGAAGTTGGCGCCTACCTTGGGATCGAACCGGTCGGCGGCCTCGAGGAGACCAATCTGACCGTAGGCGATGAGCTCATCGAGCTCGAGCTGGGCGGAGAACTGCCTGCGCACGGTCGACGCGAGCGACCGGACGTAGGGGCCGTACTTCTCCAGAAGGACCTTCTTGTCTTCCCCGAGACCCAAGAGCGCCGCTCACTCGGCCTTCGACCACAACCGCTCGAGGGCCTGATTCAGACGAGGGTCATCCTGCAGCGCGTCGGCGATCTTGCTGGTCAAGGCCGTCGACTTCATCCGCAGCTTCTCCTTGAGCACCTCGGCGACGAGCTTGCGCGTCGCCTCGTCCTTGCTCTTGAAGTTCCCATTCTTCAGTTGCTTGGCGATGGCGAGCGCCTGGGCGGTGATGGGATCCGCGGCTTGCGGCCCCTGCACGTTGCCCGAACCCACCGCGCCCGACGGGCCGACCAGCCCGGAGGCACGGTCCACCGCACCGCCGAACGACGACGACTCTGCCTTGCCGGCTGGCGCCTTGCCAGCGGGCCCCTTGGCGCCCCCGGCACGTCCCTTTCCGCCGCCTCGTCCAACTCCACCGACCGACATCGGCATGACCTCCTGTCAAAGCATCCTACTTCTTCGCGGAGGGCGGGGGCAGGGCCCCTGCTTCCTTCGCGTCCATCAGCGCCTGGGCCAGACGCGCCCCATCACCCTCGGGGTCCAGGTCCACGGCGGCCTTCAGCTCCTTGAGGGCCTCGGGCACCTTGCCCATGAACAGCAGGGCCTCGCCCGCGTGTGCCCGCGGAAGACCGGAATTGGGAGCGAGCCGCTGGGCAGCCCGGTAGGCCTGCAGCGCCTTGTCATGGCGGCCCTGGGCGAACTCGAGCGAGCCGAGCGCCAGCTGGGGCACCTCGCTCTTGGGCATCAGCACCGCCGCCCCGGCGAAGACCTCCCGCGCCTTCTCGAACTGGCCCATGTCGAGCCACAGGTAGCCCGCCTCGAGAAGAATCATGGCCTCGCGCCTGGCGAGGGGGACGAGGCTGCCCGAGATCTCCGAAGTCTCCGCCATCTGAGTGCCGCTTCCTTTCCAAGTCCGGGACGGCCCGGAGGGAGCAACCACCACCCCCCGGGCGCCGGACCCGTGAAACCACCAGCGCCTGGGCGCTAGCGGATGTTACCGATCGCGTTCTTGGACGTATCGTGCCGCGTCTTGAGCACGTTGGAAATGGTGGAGAACACCTGGTTCTCACGCTGCATGGAAATCTGGACGTTGAGCAGCTTCTTCTGCTCGGCGAACATGCTCTGCATCTCGCCGTTGAACTCGCCGCCGCTCACGCCGCCGCCACCGGGGAGGCTGACCGAGCCGTTGTTGGAGACCGCGGGGCCGCTCGCGCCGGGGATGGCGCCGCCGCTGCTGGCACCCACGGTGGTGTTCATGGGCACGCCGCCCGAGGCCAGGGCCGCGCCGTAGTAGGGGGCCGCGCCCGAGCCGCTCGAGTTACCGAAGGTGGTCAGCGAGGACACCGCCGCGGACACCACGGAGCCACCGGGGACCAGGTTGGCCGCCATGCCCACGCCGCCGGCCACCACGTTGGCCGCGGTGCCCACGCCCGACTGCACGCGAGCGGAGAAGCTGGTGTCCGGCGTCACCCGGGCCGTCGTCATGTTGGTGGACATCCGCGGCATGTTCAGGGAGCTGTCGATCTTCGTCATGGTTCCTCTCCAGGCAATGCAACGACCAAGGTTCAGAGCCCGGCGGGTCCGGCGCTCTCTGTCTGCATTATCGGTGATCGTCCGACGCAGTTGCGTGTGATCCGGCCGGAAACGATCAGCCCACCAAAAACTCCAGTTATTTCCGGCCCTTGGATTTCGACTCGGCCACCAGCCGCTCGCGCGTCTGCAGGAGCACGCCGAGCAGTTCCTCGGTGCGGGAGATCGCCGCCTGGACCTTCCGGGCCTGCTCCGCCTTGGGGCCCTTGAGGTTGGCGAGCTCGTTCTTCACCGGGGTGAAGAGCGACTGGACCTCCTCGGGGGTGGCGCGCTCGATGAACGACTCGATGGCCGGGAAGGACGGCGTGGGCAGGGGATCGGCTGCGGGCGCGGTCTGCTTGGACGGCGGAGGCATGGTGGAAGGAGTCTCCTGTGGAGGCCGGCCGGGAGGTCGGCGCTGTCGGATTCCCCGACGCTAGGGGAAAACGCCCTTCCGGTTCAAGCCGCCTGCCCTACGGGCGGCTCGCCGCTCCACGAAGAGACGCACGGAGAGGGAACAGGCTCGCCCGTTTCCAGCTTCGTCCCTGGCCGCTTCCCACACCGCACCTAGGTTTTGCCCAGCGGGGAACACGTCCATGGGGGGCACGGCCCCGCTCGAAGAGGAGAGACATCTCATGACCAGGAAGCTTGTGGGGCTGTTCGCGTCCGTGGCGTTGGTGAGCTCGGGTCTGGCTGTGGCCGGGGACCAGGAGAGGGGCAAGGATCCACAGACGCAGAGCAGTCAGCCCGCGGGCGGCGATGCCATTGGCGGCGCCGGCACTCAGGGCCAGACTGGCGGCTCTCAGCACGGCCAGGCGGGCAGCACCCAGGGTCAGATGGGCGGCGCCCAGGGCCAGATGGGCGGCGCGCAGCAGATGGGCGAGAAGCAGGTCTCCGGCACCGTGGTGAAGAGCGGCGCCAACCAGCTCAGCCTGCTGACCGACAACGGCGTCATCGCCATCAAGATCAACAAGAACACCAAGTTCCAGGATCCCGGCGTCAAGGGCGCCAAGGATCTCAAGGAGGGCCAGCAGGTACGCACCAGCTTCACCGTGGAGAAGGACAGCAACGTCGCCAAGAGCATCTCGCTGGACACCAGCATGGGCGGCAGCGGCATGAGCCCCGACCAGGGCATCAATCAGCAGCCGGGTGACACGGGCGGCTCGGGCCTGGACCAGGGCATGGACAAGGACCACAACCTGGGCGGTGACGTGGGCGGCTCCGGTGACGTGGGCGGCACCTCCGGTGACGTGGGCGGCGCTGGCGACACCGGCAAGTAACGGTGTCGAGCCCTAGCAGATGGAAACAGGATGCCCCCGTGGGCATCCATCCCTCGCTCGCGGCACCCCTCCGGTGCCGCGAGCAGCTCTTCATGAGGTGGGAAGCGACGTGACGGGCGAGCCGGGCAGGACCCATGGCCACCGCCACGTACATCCACCCAGGCCCGAGAGGGCCGAGCATCAGTCCCTTCAGTATTGACTGAACATCCTGACACCAGTACACCGGGCGCGACTTCCCATTGGGGGGGAATGCCGCGCATGGGTCGCACCGGTTTGAGCGCCGAGGAGGAACGGTTCATCGAATCGATGGGCCTGTTCTTCGAGCGCCAGGGCGTTCCGCGCATCGGCGGCCGCATCCTCGGGTTGCTGCTGCTGGCCGACGAGCCGCTGGCGCTGGGCGAGATCGCCAGGCTGCTGCGGGTGAGTCCGGCCTCGGTGTCCACCAACATCCGCCAGCTGCAGACCAGCGGCACCGTGGACCCCGCCAGCATCCCCGGGGATCGCCGACACTACTACGTCTTCAACAGCGCTGGCTGGGACCACCGGCTCGAGGTGGCGATCTCCGCCATGGATGCGCTGGGCCAGATGTGCCAGGACGCGCTCGCCGTGCCCCGGTTGAGCAAACGCGACAAGCTGCGCGAGGCGGTGGAGTTCTGCGCGTTCTACCGCGAGGAGCTGGCCGGTGCCGTCGAGCGCTGGCGCGCCCGCTTCGCCCGCAGGCCCGGCACCCAGGCAACCAAAACCCCCTCCCCTTCCGCCCGCCAGCGCCGGAGCGGCACCCGCTAACCTTCCCACCCTCTTCCCACGGTTCGCAGAAAGGACCGCACCCGTCATGACCCAGCTCTCGGCCGTACCCGGTGGCGCCCAACCCATCGTCTCCCTCACCGACGTCACCAAGACGTACACCCTGGGCAAGGTGGAGGTGCCCGCGCTGCGCGGCGTGAGCCTCGAGGTGTACCCGGGTGAGTTCATCTCCATCGCGGGTCCGTCCGGCAGCGGCAAGACGACGGCGCTCAACCTCATCGGCTGCGTGGACACGGCCACCTCGGGCGTGGTGCGGGTGGATGGCCAGGACACCAAGCTGCTCACCGAGAGACAGCTCACGAACCTGCGGCTGCACACCATCGGGTTCATCTTCCAGAGCTTCAACCTGGTCTCGGTGCTCAGCGTCTTCCAGAACGTGGAGTTCCCCCTGCTGCTGCAGCGCAAGCTGAACGCGACCGAGCGCCAGCAGCGGGTGATGACGTTGCTGGAGCAGGTGGGCCTGGAGAAGCACGCGAAGCACCGCCCCAACGAGCTGTCCGGCGGCCAGCGCCAGCGCGTGGCCGTGGCGCGCGCTCTCGTCACCCGGCCCAAGCTGGTGCTGGCCGACGAGCCCACCGCCAACCTCGACTCCGTCACCGGCCAGAACATCATCGACCTGATGAAGGAGCTCAACCGCAAGGAGGGCACCACCTTCATCTTCTCCACCCACGACGCCAAGGTGATGAACCACGCCAACGCGGTGGTGAAGCTGGCGGATGGGAAGATCCTCGGCCGCGTCTCCCCGGCCGAGGCCCAGCAGGCCCTGGCCGCTGGAGGGCACTGATGAGCCAGCTCAAGCTCCTGCTACAGGTCGCCCTGCGCAACCTGTTCGTCAGCAAGATCAACCTCCTCATCGGCGGCATCATCTTCTTCGGCACCGTGCTGGTGGTGGTGGGCGGCGCCCTCGTCGACAGCGTGGACGAGTCGATGAGCCGCAGCATCATCGGCAGCGTCGCGGGCCACCTCCAGGTCTACTCGGAGCGCTCCAAGGACGAGCTGGCGCTCTTCGGCAAGATGGGCGGCGAGCCGGACCTGTCCGCCCTGGATGACTTCGCGCGCATCAAGGAGGTCGTCCAGCAGCACCCCAACGTGAAGACGGTGGTGCCCATGGGCACCAACGGCGCCCTCATCACCTCCGGCAACACGGTGGACCTGACGCTCGCCCGCCTGCGCGACCTCTACAAGAAGGCCGCCCAGGGCGAGACGCCCGAGCTGCGCGAGCAGATCCTCAGCCTCCAGGCCCACGTGCGCCAGATGCTCTCCCTCCTCGAGGAGGACCTGAAGCGGCGCAGTGAGATCGCCGACGAGAAGGCCACGGATCCCTCCGAAGTGGAGGCCCTCGCCCGCGCCCGCTCCGAGTCCTTCTGGGCCGACTTCGACAAGGACCCGTTCGGCTCGCTCGAGTTCCTGGAGAACCGCATCGCCCCGCAGGTGACGGATGGGGACATGCTCTACATCCGCTACGTGGGCACGGACCTGGTCAACTTCCAGAACACCTTCGACCGCATGCGCATCGTGGACGGCGCCCCGGTCCCCGCGGGCCGCCGCGGCATGCTCCTGTCCAAGTTCTTCTACGAAGAGTCCTTCAAGCTGAAGACGGCGCGCCGGTTGGACCTCATCAAGGAGGCGCGCGGCCTCAACCACAAGACCATCGCGATGGACCCGCAGCTGGAGCGCTGGGTGAAGGACAACCAGTCCCAGACCCGGGAGATCCTCTTCCAGCTCGATCCCATCAAGACGAAGCAGGCCACGGAGCGGCTCCAGCGCGTGCTGGGCAGCCAGGAGACGGAGCTGGGCAAGCTGCTGCCCGCCTTCTTCGCCATGAACGACGCCAACTTCGACACCCGCTACAAGCAGTTCTACGACGAGCTGGCGCCGCTGCTCGACCTGTACCGCATCCGGCTCGGGGACGATCTCACCATCACCGCCTTCACCCGCACCGGCTACGTGCAGAGCGTGAACGTGAAGATCTACGGCACCTACGAGTTCGAGGGCCTGGAGAAGTCCGCGGTGGCCGGCTCGCTCAACCTGATGGACCTGATGTCCTTCCGGGAGCTCTACGGCTACCTCACCGCGGAGAAGAAGGCCGAGCTGTCCGAGCTGCAGAAGGCCAGTGGCGTCCAGGAGGTGAAGCGCGAGGACGCCGAGTCGGCGCTCTTCGGCGAAGAAGGCACCGCCTCCCTCGTGGCCGATGCCACCCCCGGCCTCATCGACGAGGACCAGCAGCTCGACGGCGTCGCCCAGAGGCTGCGCCGCGAGGAGCTGGCCAACCGCGTCTACACCCAGCAGGAGCTCGAGAACGGCGTGGTGCTCAGCGCCGCCATCCTCCTGAAGGACCCGGAGCTGCTCGATCAGACGATGGCCGAGCTCCAGTCCCTGGGCACGGCCTCGGGACTGCCGCTGAAGGTCGTCTCCTGGCAGCAGGCCTCCGGCCTCATCGGCCAGTTCGTCCTGGTGGCCAAGCTGGTGCTCTACGCCGCCGTCTTCATCATCTTCGTGGTGGCCCTGGTCATCATCAACAACGCGATGATGATGGCCACCCTGCAACGGGTGCGCGAGGTGGGCACCATGCGGGCCATCGGCGCGCAGCGCTCCTTCGTGCTGAACATGGTCCTGGTGGAGACGCTGGTGCTGGGCCTCGTGTTCGGCACCCTGGGCGCCACCGTGGGCGGCGTCATCATGCAGGCGCTCGGCAAGGCGGGCATCCCCGCCGGCAACGAGGCGCTCTACTTCTTCTTCTCCGGGCCCCGGCTCTTCCCCAGCCTGCACGTGTCCAACCTCGTCGAGGCCTTCGTCATCGTGCTCGTGGTGTCCGCCCTCTCCACCTTCTACCCCGCGTTCCTCGCGACCCGGGTCTCGCCCCTCCAGGCGATGCAAACGGACGAGTGAAGCCATGCAACAGCTCTTCCTCATCGCGGTTCGCAACCTCGGTACCCACAAGCGCCGCACCCTGCTGCTGGGTGGCGCCATCGCCGGCGTCACGGCGCTCCTCGTCATCCTCATGGGCCTGTCCAACGGCATGAAGGCGACCATGCTGGAGTCCGCCACCACGCTGATGACAGGGCACGTCAACGTCGGCGGCTTCTACAAGGTCTCCGCCGGCCAGGCCGCCCCCGTGGTCACCAACTACCCCAAGCTGCTCGAGCAGCTGCGCAAGGAAGTCCCCGAGATGGAGTACTCCGTGCAGCGCGCACGGGCCTGGGTCAAGATCGTCAGCGAGACGGGCTCCATCCAGGTGGGCATGGGCGGCATCGACGTGGAGGCCGAGAAAGGCTTCCGCAAGGTGGTGCAGCTCCGCGAGGGCAAGCTCGAGGACCTGGCCCAGCCCAACACCCTCCTCCTCTTCGAGGAGCAGGCCACGAAGCTCGACGTGAAGGTGGGCGACACCGTCACCCTGTCCGCGCCCACCATGCGCGGCACCAGCAACACGGTCGACGTGCGTGTGGCCGCCATCGCCGCCAACGTGGGCATGCTCAGCTCCTTCAACGTCTACGTGCCCAACGCCACCCTGCGCGGCCTCTACCAGACGCGCGAGGACGCCACCGGCGCCCTCATGCTCTACCTCAAGGACATGGCCGACATCCCCGCCGTGCAGGCCCGCCTCTTCAAGCGCCTGCCCGAGCTGGGCTACCAGTTGATGGAGCACAACCCCCAGCCCTTCTTCATGAAGTTCGAGACCGTCAACCGCGAGGCCTGGACGGGGCAGAAGCTCGACGTCACCAACTGGGAGGACGAAATCTCCTTCATCAAGTGGACGGTCTCCGCGCTCGACGCGCTCACCTTCGTCCTCACCTTCGTGCTGCTCATCATCATCGCCATCGGCATCATGAACACGCTGTGGATCGCCATCCGCGAGCGCACCCGGGAGATCGGCACCCTGCGCGCCATCGGCATGCAGCGCGGCTACGTGCTGGTGATGTTCCTCCTGGAGGCGCTCGTGCTCGGGCTGCTCGGCACCGTGACGGGCGCCCTGGTGGGCCTGGGCGTGTGCGTGGCCTTCAACGCCGCGGACATCTCCGTGCCCGTCGTCGTCCAGGTCTTCATCCTGTCCGAGAAGCTCCACCTGGTCGTCAACCCCGGCTCCATGGTGGGCGCCATCACGTTCATCACGGTCTGCACCACCCTCATCTCGTTGATCCCCTCCTTCCTCGCCGCGCGGATGAAGCCCGTCACGGCGATGCACCACATCGGATGATTGCCATGACCCCGAGCAACCTCCTGGGCGCCGCGCTCGCCGCGGTGCTCCTGGCCGCTCCGGCCGCCTCCGCTCTCGACGCCGCGGAGATGAAGAAGCTGCTGCAGACGCTCGACGACCGGCAGCGCAACGGCGGCGACTACAAGTCGCTCATGTACCTGGAGACCAAGGAGAAGGACAAAGCCGACGTCGTGCGCGAGGCGCTCATCTACCGCCGCGACGCCGACGACAAGCTGATGATCCTCTTCACCAAGCCCAAGGGCGAGTCCGGCAAGGGCTACCTGCGCATGGAGAAGAACCTCTGGAGCTACGACCCGAACACCGGCAAGTGGGACCGGCGCACCGAGCGCGAGCGCATCGCCGGCACCGACAGCCGCCGCGCCGACTTCGACGAGTCCCGTCTGGCCGAGGAGTACGACGCCACCTTCGAGGGCGAGGAGAAGCTCGGCAAGTTCACCACCCACAAGCTCTCCCTCAAGGCCCGGGAGGGCGTCGACGTGGCCTACCCCGTGGTGAAGCTCTGGGTGGACAAGGAGACGTCCAACATCCTCAAGCGCCAGGAGTTCGCCCTCTCCGGCCGGCTCATGCGCACCGCCTACTACCCCAAGTGGCAGAAGCTCTTCAGCGAGTCCAAGAAGGCCGACGTCTGGTACCCCCAGGAGATGCGCTTCTATGACGAGGTGGAGAAGGCCAACTCCACCGTCGTGGTCATCAAGACCGTGGACCTGCGCCCGCTCGAGGAGAACATCTTCACCAAGGCCTGGCTCGAGAGCAAAAGCCGATGAGCACCCGCACCACCCTGGCCCTCGCCGCGGCGCTCGCCACGCTGCCCGCGCTCGCCCAGGAGCGCCCCAGCGAGGGCGACCTCTTCGGCGGTGACTCCCCGGCCGAGGAGCCCCGCCCCGACGAGAGCGCCCTCTTCGGGGACTCCCCCGCGTCCGCTCCGGCCGCCACGCAGCAGCCCGAGGCCGCCCAGACGCCCACCGGCGACGCCGAGCAGGACCGTGATGCGCAGGCGCTCAACGGTCCCGCCGCCACCAACGCCTTCGAAACCGAGGAGGCCGTCGAGGATCCGCTGAAGATCGGCGGCCGCTTCTACCTGCGCGCCTTCACCCAGGGGAACGAGGGGGTGTCCTTCGGCAACACCTCTTTCTCCGCCCCCATGCTGGTGGACGGCTACCTCGATGCCCGCCCCACCGACCGCCTCCGCGGCTTCGTGCTCGGACGGCTCACCTTCGACCCGGCCCGCAGGGAGGGCTCGGGCAGCCTCATCCCCACCGGCACCTCCACGTCCAACATCACCGCCGCCCCCCAGATGCTGCTGGACCAGGCCTGGCTGCGCTTCGACGTGGGCCGCAAGCTCTTCATCACCGCCGGCAAGCAACACGTGAAGTGGGGCACCTCCCGCTTCTGGAACCCCACCGACTTCCTCTCCCCCCAGCGCAGGGATCCGCTCGCCCTCCTCGACACGCGCACCGGCGCCACCATGCTCAAGGTGCACGTGCCCTGGGAGGACAAGGGCTGGAACTTCTACGCCATCGGCCTGCTCGACAACGCCGGCCCCGCCAACACCCTCGGCCGCATCGGTGGCGCCGCTCGCGCCGAGGTCGTGCTCGGCCAGACGGAGCTGGGGCTCGATGCCGTGCTCCAGCGCGGCCGCAAGCCCCGCGTCGGCTTCGACTTCTCCTCCGCCCTCGGCCCCATCGACATCTATGGTGAGCTGGCCCTCAAGAAGGGCTCCGACACCCCCATGTACCGCGTCCCCGAGGGCGTCTCCCTCGGCGACCTGCTCGCCCAGGTCCAGAGCGGCGGCGTTCCTCCCGACCTCGCCTCGCTCCCCATCGAGGCGTACTACCCCGATGGCTACACCCCTCAGGTGAGCGGCGGCGCCACCTGGACGTTCGCCTACTCGGAGAACGACACCGCCACCGTCGGCGTCGAGTACTTCTACAACTCGACCGGCTACCCCACCTCTCTCGCCTACCCGTACCTCATCTTCCAGGGCCAGTTTCAGCCCTTCTACCTCGGCCAGCACTACGCCTCCGTCTACGCGCTCCTCGCCGGGCCCGGCTCCTGGGACGACACCAACTTCATCCTGTCCAACCTGGGCAACCTCTCGGACCGCTCCTTCACCACCCGGCTCGACGTCACCCACCGCGCCCTGCGCTACCTCAGCGTCGAGGCCTTCGTCGCCGTCAACTACGGCCAGAAGGGCGGCGAGTTCCGCTTCGCGCTCGATCTGCCCGCCACCCGCCTGGGTCAGCAGGTCATGCCCCCCATCGTCGTCGCTCCTCCCACGGTCCAGGCCGGTGTGGGGTTGCGCATCGATATTTGAGACAGGCGGGCGGGTAGACCCTCACCCCCACCCTCTCCCAGGGGGAGAGGGAGCGGGCAGTGCCAGGACGTTCCCCGGTGAACAGCTTCGTGGGGATGAATGCCTGGCTCGCACTGCCCCTGACCTTGTTGCTCGGACAGACGCCCACGACGGATACGGGCTCCCCTGACACCCAGGACCCGGCCCTGGTGCGCGAACCCTCCGAAGAGGAGGTGCGCGCCGCCCAGGAGCTGGAGCTGCAAGAGCTCCGCTCCGAGGTGGCCACCCTGCGGGCCCAGTTGCTGGCCCAGCAGGAGGAGGCGCAGAACCGCCTCCAGTCCCTGGAGCAACAACAGGAGCTCCAGCAGGCTCGCGCCACTGAACTGGAACAGCTCCGGCAGGAGCGCGTGGCGGGTTTGGCGCGTGCCTACGCGTGGCTCATCTCCGCGGACCAGCAGCTCGAGAGCGGCGAGCAATCCATCGGTCCGGCCCTCATCTACGCGCGGCAGGAGCTCTCCACCGCCCTGTCCAACGCCGACGAGAGCGGCCGCGGCCAGACCGTGCGCCTCATCCAGAGCGCCCTCGCACGCCTCTCCACCGTCGACGAGGACGTGGCTCAGCGGAACTTCTACGTGGCGCGCCGGCAGCTCCAGGCCGCCGGTGCCGATCTGCACGAGGCCTGGCGGCTCAGCATCAACCGCCAGGGCACCACGCTCGTCAATCAGTGAAGTGCGGCGTGGCCGTGACGGGTGGGCTCGCCGGCTTCGCGATGAGGTAGCCCTGCACGAAGTCCACTCCGTGCGAGCGCACCCACCGCAGCTCCTCCGGCGTCTCGATGCCCTCGGCCACCGTGAGGATGCCCAGCTTCTGCGCCAGCTCCAGCAGCTTCTCCGTGATGGACGCCTTGTAGGCGTCCTGGTGGATGCCCCGGATGAGCTCCATGTCCAGCTTCATGAT
Source organism: Archangium lipolyticum (assembly GCF_024623785.1). Taxonomy (NCBI): domain Bacteria; kingdom Pseudomonadati; phylum Myxococcota; class Myxococcia; order Myxococcales; family Archangiaceae; genus Archangium; species Archangium lipolyticum. Next base: position 383,132 of record NZ_JANKBZ010000007.1, on the reverse strand, counting down.
GTCCGGACGCAGCTGGTGGATGAGGTTCAGCGACGAGTACCCCGCCCCCAGGTCGTCCAACGCCACCCGGAAGCCCGCCTGCCGGTAGTAGGCGATCAGCGACTTGAGGTGGTTGGCGTCCGGCGTGTGGTCCGACTCGATGATCTCGAAGACCACGTTGGCCGGCGGAATCCCCAGCTCGGAGATGGCCGCCACCGTGGAGCGCAGGCAGTACGCCGGATCGTAGATGGCCGTGGGCGTGAAGTTGATGAAGAGCGGCGCCTGGATGCCCAGCCGCGAGGCCTCGCGCACCGCCGACAGCCGCGCCGCCAGGTCCAGTTGGAAGAGCATGTCCGCGTCGCGCGCCAGCGACAGCATCTTCGCCGGCGACACCAACGAGCCGTCCCGCTCCAGGCCACGCAGCAGCGCCTCGTAGGCGTACACCTGGCGCGTGTCCTTCGCGTGGACGATGGGCTGGTAGAAGCTCGTCACCCGCTTCTCGGCCAGCAGGTCCACCAACCAGCCCGCCCGTGTCAGCGTGAAGAACTGCGGCAGTGAGACCACCCGGGGGTAGTCCCCGAGCCCCGGCTCGCCTCCGCCCTCGACGAAGAGCGCACGCGTGGACTTGGACTCCTCTCCCGTCAGCGCGCCCATGACATCGGCCACGAAGCCACTCAGGTGCGCCCCCTCCAGCCGCACCGCCACGCACCGGGCCTCCGGCAGCGCCTGGTGCTCCCGCCCGGAGTCCCCCAGCATCCGCACCAGCTTTCCATAGCTGTGGCCCAGGGGGAGCCAGAGGAAGAGCCGTCCCGGCCCCTCCAGCTCCAGCTTCTCCGGAAGGGTCTGGCAACGCTCACAATGCTTCGACACGGTCTGGCTCATGCTCCTCACTCATGGCTCACGGAAGACGAGCAACCCGCGCGACGTGTCGGTGGCGTAGATGAATCCATCACCAGGCACCTTCACCCCACTGAGGCCATCGAGGAACGCGCGTCCACGGCCCGGGTCCGTCTCCCTCCACGTATTGTAGTACGCCACGGGCCGAAGATTCCTCGGGTCCGACACGTCCAACACCCTCAGTCCGTCCAGGTTGTGCGCCACGTACAACCTGGACCCTACCAACGTCAGTCCACTCACCGTGGATTCCGGCCTCAGCTCGTACCGGCCCAGCTCCGTGATGTTCTTGGGGTCCGTCACGTCCAGCGCCCGCACCCGAGAACCCCAGCCTTCACTGGATTCGAAGGCGATGGTTTGACCTCCAATCGAACCCACCGCCACCGGGCGACTCGCGGCGTTCTCGTACCGGAAGCGGCCGAGCGATGACGGTTTGGTGTCATCCGTCACGTCCGCCACCGCCAGCCCGTAGCGCCAGTGGCCGATGTAGAGCCGGTTGCCGAAGGCCATGCCGCCGAAGGGCAGCTCCGACGCGTTGGGGTTGCTGTCCTCCACGATGTAGCGCGACTTCAGCGCGGGCGAGTCGGCCGTCGAGATGTCGTAGATGAGCACTTCGGCCCGCGGCGACGGAGACATCGCGTAGAGCCGATTCCCCTCCCCGAACAGGCCCCACACCTCCACGGCGGAGCTCGGGAGCGACTTGAGCCACTTGGGGGCCTGCGGCCGGCTCACGTCATAGACGAGGATGCCCTGGGCGCTGCTGGACACGTAGAGCGTCTGGTCCTTCACCCAGGCCTGGTGCCAGATGTCGTTGGCGGGGGTGAGCTCCGCGATCTTCTCGGGCGCGGCCTCGCCGTTCAGCTTGTAGACGAAGAGCCCGTCCGACTGAGCCACCACGTAGGCGTACCCGCCCGACACGAAGACATCCACCGGCGAGCCGCGCGGCAGGGCGACCTCCGACACGAGCTCCAGCCCGGAGGCCTCCGCCTCCCCGGCCAGCCGCGACAGGCGCACCGCCTCGAAGGTGCCCTTCACGTCCGCCGTGCCACTCACGCACCGGCGGAACTCGCCCTTCACCTGCTCCGGCGTGGGGGACTGGCACCCCGCGAGCGCGAAGCGCAGGGGCTGGTAGCCCGAGGGCTGATAGTCGCTGCCCAGGAAGAACGTGTCTCCGCCGAACTGCCGCTCCGTGAGGGGGACGCCGAAGAGCAATCCCTGCTCGCGCAGGCTCATCGCCCCCGGCGTGGTGGAGCCCGACAGCGACACGTTCACGTGCCAGATGCCATCCGTCTTCACGGAGGCGAACCCCGACCGGTCACAAGCGGACAGATCGAAAGCCTCGAGGTGGCACTCCTTCTTCTCGGGCTCCTCCGTGTTCTCACAGCCGGTGGTGGCGAGGAACAGGGCCCCTGTCGTGGCAACCAGAAAACGATTCATGCGCCATGCATACCGGGCACCAGAGCGGGACGAAAGCATTGGTTCACCCAACACCCGGAGGGGCGGGGACGTGCACCGCTGAGCAATCGAGCGGCAGCGCTCGGCCGCCCACTCGTCTATATGAGGGAGCCTGCCTAGGTTCGGTCAATTCCCCGTCTCCCTCCCGGGAGGTCGTCCCTGTGAATCGACGTATCCTCGTCGTCGCCCTCCTCGCCTTCTGGCTGCCCGATGCGGCCCTGGCCCAGGTCTACGTCGTACCGCGCCGTGCCTACCGCTCGCCGGTCCGCACCTATGACTTCGAGTGGCGCCATCTGGACATTCTCGTCGGCCCCCAGGCCGAGGGCGTAGCCCCGCCCCCGGCGCATCGGGCCCATACCCAGCCGCCTGGCGCACCGGGTGGCCCCACTCCCACGACCCCCAACCAGACGCAGATGCGCGCGCCCGGTGCCCCCACGGCGGATGCGACGAAGATTCCCTCGTCGGCCCAGGACCCTTCCAGACAGGAGGGAACGGGTGGCGGCGCGATGGAGTCCGTCGAGCCGGGCAGCCCCACTCCCGTGGAAAAGGCCGACGGCGGCACGCCGGATGAGCGCATCGCGCGGGGGAGCGACCTCTACGTCCCCGTCGCCCTGCCGGACGGCGGCGTGCCGGACGCGGGCCCCACCTACGCCACGTCGCTCGGCATGAAGAGCGGCGGCGTCCGCTTCTACTTCTACGAGAGCGAGCGCGCCGTGGCCCAGTACGCCGCGCCCCAGCTCGAGGACGCCTACCGCTACCTCGTCGACCGCTTCAAGTTCGTCCCCACCCAGACGTTCCCCTACATCCTCTACAGCAGCTACCAGGAGTTCCTGCAGACCAACATCACCGCGGTCTCGGAGGGCACGCTGGGTGTCACCAGCACCCAGGGCAAGCTGGAGCTGACCCTGCCCTACCTGGGTGACCACCGGCTCTTCTCGGAGATCAGCTCCCACGAGATGGCCCACCAGTTCACCATCCAGAAGGTCCGGTTCCTCGCGGATCAGGCCAAGGTGGGAGGGGATCCCCTCAACGGGATTCCGCTCTGGTTCATCGAGGGTCTGGCCGAGTTCTACGCCAAGGGCGGCCTGGATCCCGAGGGCGAGATGATGGTGAGGGATCTGCTCATCAACCCGGACCTGACGCGCGGCTATGCCTTCCTCGACTTCTGGTCCCCCGGACCCTACGGCTTCCTGTGGATCTACAAGGTGGGCCAGGCGCGCTGCCAGTTCCTGGAGGAGACGTACGGGGCGGGCTTCATCCAGAAGGTGTTGGACAACTCGCCCAAGCTCGTCTCCGGCACGGGCAACACGCCCAACCTGCAGTTCGATGGGCTGATCGAGCTGCTCACCGGGGATGAGCCGCAGCAGGTCTCCGCCAAGTTCGAGAACTGGCTGAAGCAGCGCGCCTACCGCACCTACCTCAAGGCCGAGCAGTCCACGCCGACGATGGAGCTGCTGCGCGAGCGCAAGGGCATCGTCACCGCGCTCAACAGCTCGCCCGACGGCCGCGTGCTCATCTACCGGAGCATCGTCCCGGAGACGGGCGAGAGCCAGCTCATCCTGGTGGATCCGCGCGCGCCCGAAGAGTACGTGAAGGTGCAGGGCGACGGCGTGCCGGGCTACGAGTCGCTGCACCCCGTCTTCGGGCGCAACTTCGCCCTGAGCACGGACAAGGTGGCCTTCGTCGCCGAGTCCCTCGCGCGCGACACCATCTACATCCAATCCTACACCCACAGCGCCGAGCCCGTGACCATGAGCGGGAGCGGGACGCTGCCCGCGGGCCGTACCCCCTACATGAACAACCCTGGCGGGCTGAAGCGGACGCCGTACCGGGTGAGGTTCGATCTGGGAGACCGCGTGGCCTACAAGCTGGCCAACCACGGGCTGATCGCCGCGTACTCGCCGGCCTTCTCGCCGGATGGCAAGCAGCTGGCCTTCATCGGCCTGAGCGAGGCGGGCACCCGCGACGTGTACGTGCTGTCCCTGGAGGACGGCCCCGACGTGGCGCCCCAGCAGCTCACCCATGACGTGTACGGCGAGCGCAGCCTGGCCTGGGGTCCCGCGGGCATCGTCTACGCCTCGGACGCCACCTCGCACGGCTACTACAACCTCTTCCGGGTGAAGCCGCAGAACGCCGACCAGGTGGAGCGGCTCACCACCGAGGCGCGCGACCACTCGGATCCGACGGTGCTGCCGGACGGCCGCCTCTTCTTCGTGGCCTACGACAAGAGCCGCTCGGACCTGCACGAGTACACCGGCGGCGGCACCGTCGTGCGGCGCACGGACGTGACCACCGGCCTCTTCGAGCCGTGCCCCGCGCCGGATGGCAACCTGTGGCTGCTCTACCACCTGTCCGGTGAGCGCAAGCCGGCCCTGCTGAAGTCCCAGCAGCTGATGACCTTCGCCACGGCCACGCCGGCCCAGACGGAAACCCAGGGGCCCGCGCCCCTGCCCCAGCGCTCGCTGGAGGGCGCCGAGGCCTACAGGCCCTTCGCCCGGGAGAACATCGACCTGGGCCCCATCCTCGGCTTCGCCGGCGCGGGTGGCGGCGGCTTCGTGGGCCAGGCCTTCGCCTCCGCCACGGACCGGCTGCGCAACCACGCCCTGCTGCTCCAGGTGGCCGTGTATGGCTCCATCGACCTGACCGACGGCTACCTGCTCTACCTCAACCAGTCCCAGCGCACGACGTGGGGCGGCGGTCCCTTCCAGTCCCTGCGCTTCCGCGTGGACCAGTCACTGCGCCAGACCGCCGGCAACGACCTGCCCTACTACGCGCTCGTCTCCGGCGAGCGCTTCTTCGGCGCCACCGGCATCGCGCGCTACCCGCTGAGCACCTTCACCTTCCTGGAGGGCAACCTCAGCATCGGCGGCGTGTCGTACTTCCTCGACCGCGGCACCGCCTTCATCCTCAGCCTGCCGGAGGTCAACGGCGTCGGGGACCTCTACACCCCGTGGCGCGACGCCAACCGGGGCGTGCGCTTCCAGACGGAGGCGTCCGTGGCCTTCGGCTACAACACCCTGCGCCACCACTACACGGGCGTGCCCATCGCCGGCACCTCGTTCCTCGGTGAGCTCACCACCGGCGTGCAGCCCTTCAACCAGGAGGTCTTCGGCAACGTCCGCCTGGACGCCGAGCGCTACTTCCCCATCCCCCTGGGCAGCACGCACATCCTGCTGCGCGGCGGCGCGGGCGGCACCTTCGGCGGACGCTTCGCCCGCTCCTACTTCCTGTCCAGCTTCGACACCCTGCGCGGCGTGCAGTTCGGCGACGAGCAGTGGCTGCTCGGCCAGCACTACCTCTACTCCACGCTGGAGCTGCGCGTGCCGCTCGACGCGCTCATCCGCGTCGCCTTCCTCAACACCATCATGGGCGTGGCGGGCTTCGACGTCGGCGGCGTGGGCGGCTCGGCCCGCGAGCTGTGGAACCGCCGCGTGCTCGATGCCGCCGTCGGTATCAACGTCGGCCTCGGTCCCATCCTCTTCCGCCTGCACTTCGCCTACCCGTTCGACATCAACGCCCCCGCCGGGCGGCCGTCGGACAAGTGGGTGACGCAGTTCTCCATCGGCATGGCCGGGCTCGAGGGGTACCTCTTCAAGGACCAGGGCGCGCCTCCCGGCGCCAAGAAGGCCCCCGCGCCTCCCGTCACGCTCGGCGGCATGCGCATGGGCGGGATGTAATACAGTTGACCGGATGGGACGCCCGGCGCACACCGTGCCGGGCGTCTTCATTCGGAGAAGCCAGTGCCTGAACAGTCCCCCAACGAGCTCGCCCGCGAACTGACGAAGCGGCGAGCCACCCTCGGGGAGGTCATCCCCGTCCTGTCCTCCGCCGGGCGACAGGCCACCAGCGATGCCCTCCTGCTCGCGATACCGGGCTTCCAGCGGCTCTACACCGAGCGATGGGATCCCGGTCTTCCGGAGCTCGAAGCGCTGGCAACGATGCCGGTGGGCTCGTTCGGAAACGCCTATGCGCGTTACATGGAGCACTACCGGCTGTCCCCCGACTTCTTCCCCATCCGGGCGAGGCTCGGCGCGGACGCGACTCCCACGCAGTACGCCGTCCACCGGCTCAACAAGTGCCACGACTTCATCCACGTGCTGGGCGCGTATGAGACGTCGGACGAGGATGAGGTCGCCGTCCAGTCGTTCGTGTTCGGCATGGCCCCGGTAGCGCTCGCCGTCTTCCTGTCGGAGGCGGAGGTCCACCCGGACATCCGGCAGGCGCGGTACAAGCACCTGCGCGACATCTACGCGGGACGCATCCAGACAGAGGACTTCGAGCGGGGGGCCGCCGCCATGTCCCTGCTGGGCGAGCGCTTCGAGACCCTGTTGGAGATGCCGTTGGGACTCCTGAGGCAGCGGCTCGGCATCACCCCGCGAGCACCCGGGCTCGTGGGACGCGCCGGTGAGAATTCATGCGGCGGCTTCACGACCCTTCCGTTCTTCACGCCAGCCCTGGCGACTTGAGATAGAGACACGGCCCATGAGCGCTCGGAATGCGATCGTCGTCGGCGGGACCGGCGACATAGGAAGCGCGGTCACCGCCAGACTTCGGGCGGAGGGCCTGCGCGTGGTGTGCGCCTCGAATGACGTGAAGCAGGAGACCCCGGACGAGATGCGGGTCGACGTCACGGACGAGGCCTCCGTGGCATCGCTGTTCGACAGGGCGGAGAAGGAGCTGGGCTCCATCGCCCTCCTGGTCAACTGCTCCGGCTTCGGAGCCTTCACGCCGCTCGAGGAGATGTCGGTTCACGACTGGCGCAAGACGATCGACGTGAACCTGACGGGGACGTTCCTCTGCGCGCGTGAAGCGTTCAGGCGGATGAAGGCACGGGGAGGCGGGAGGCTCATCCACATCGGCTCCGTGAGCGATCACCTCGCCCTGCCCATGAATGGGGCGTATGCCGCGTCCAAGCACGGGGTTCGAGGCCTGACGGGAGTCCTGAACGAGGAGGGCAAGCCCTACTCCATCCGGGCCACGCTCATCTCCCTGGGCGCCGTCTACACCTCCTTCTGGAGGACGCGCCCGGATTTCAGCCCGGCCGACATGCTGTCCGTGGAGGAAGTGGCCCAGACCATCTGGGAGATCGCCCGGAAGCCCTTGAACGTCCGGGTCGATGAGATCCGGCTCCTTCCCCCCAAGGGAGTCCTGTGATGGAGCGGCAACCCAGCCCGACCTTCGCACTCGTCACCGGAGCCAGCCGGGGTATTGGCGCGGCGATCGCGGAGGTCCTCGCGGAGAATGGCTTCCGGCTGGCGCTCTGGGGGCGTGATGAAGAGGCCCTGTCCAGGCTCGAGAAGAAGCTGACCTCCTCCGGGGCCCAGGCGCGGTCGTTCATCTGTGATGTCGCGGACGAGGCCGCGGTGAACGCGGCGCTCGCCAGGCTCGAGACGAGCATGGGGGTTCCCGGCGTCATCGTGAACAACGCCGGCTATGGCGGACCCTTCCACCGCGTGGACCAGGTCTCCACGGAGGAGTGGAACACCCTGTTCGGCGTGAACGTGGATGGCGTCCGCCACTTCTGCCAATGGGCGCTCCCCCGGATGAAGGCGGGCGGATACGGGAGGATCGTGAACATCTCCTCCATCCAGGGCCTGTTCGGCGGAGCGCTCTCCTCCACCTATGTGGCCACCAAGCACGCGCTCGTCGGCTACACCAAGGCCATCGCCGCCGAGTGGGGGCCCTACGGCATCACCTGCAATGCCGTCTGCCCCGGCTACACCGACACCGAGATGCTGGCGAAGGCGGACCCGGGACTGAGGAAGGAATTGCTGCGAAGGATTCCCGCCGGCAGGTTCGCGACCCCCGAGGAGGTGGCCAGGATGGTGGCCTTCCTCGCCGGGCCCTTCGCGGGCTACATCAACGGCAGCGCGCTGGTGATCGACGGCGGATTGTCGTCGCATCTGGCCAACGACCTGCCCTCGTTCTAGGACTGGGCGGCCACCAGCGCGGCGTTGGCCCGTGCCAGGGGGCCGCCCTCATGCGGGATGCGCTCGAAGTCGCCTCGCAGCGCCTTGAGGGCGAACTTCTCCAGGTCGATCTCCCGCCGCGTCCGCGCCCCCAGCACCCGCACCAGCTCCGCCAGCGGGCCGAAGCCGAAGATGCCGTGCTGCAGAAGCAGCCCCGCCGCCACCCCGCTCAGCACCCGCCACCCGCGGCCATCCTTCGCTCCCGCCACCAGCCCGAGCACCGTCACCGCCGACGCCGCCACCGTCACCACGCGGTTCAGGTCCCACTGGTGCTCCAGCTGCTTCAGGTACTCGCTGATGGCCGAGCGCTCCTGCTCCGCCATGTGCCGGACACACTTCTCCACCCGCTCGTCGATCCGCCGGTTCACCCCGTCCGGCGTGTGCGTGCGCACCGAATCCGCCGACATCCGATTCCAGGACTCCATCTCGCCTCCCTCCACGCTGGTAGGCCATCTGCCGGAAGGTAGGATGCGCGCCCCGCTCATGACAGGCAGGCGGGCCCGGCCGTCTGCCCACGGCCCCCACCTCGCTCCCCTGCGCGGCTCGCGAGCGGATGCCTAACTTGGGTGGAGTGAATCGTTTCCTCCGTCCGCTGCTCGCCTGCCTGCTCCTCGGCACGGCCTGCATCCACCGCGACCACCCTCAGGCGCTCCGCGTCCATGAGGATCTGCCCGCTTCGGGGCCGGACCTGTCGCTGGCCCTCTACCAATCGGTAGGGGTGGGGCTGCGGCCGGGCCATGTGGTGGAGTTGGTACAGGACGAGCGCATCCCGGAGGCTCTCGAGGCGGAGATCCGCCAGGCGCGGGAGTCGCTCCACCTGCTCGTCTCGAGCTGGCAGCCGGGCGAGGCCTCGGAGCGTCTCCTGCGAGCGCTCGCCGAACGCCCACCGGGCGTGGTGTGCCGCGTGCTGGTGGATGACTTCGAGAGCCCGGACTTCGTGGACGAGGTGCAGTCACGGCTCGTCCAGGCCGGATGCGAGGTGCGCACCTTCCGGCCCCTCATCGGGGAGACGGTGGTGTTCGATGACGAGCGGCTGAAGGCGCGCAACCACCGCCAGCTCGTCATCCGCGATGGACGCAGCGGCCTCACCGGCGGCTCCGGCGTGGGGCCGTCCTGGTGGCGGGGCGGAAAGGAGCGCACGGAGGCGTGGCGGGACACCTACGTCCACGTGCGGGGCCCGGCCGTGCGCCAGTTGCAGCAGGCCTTCGCCAGGGACTGGCTGGAGGCGGGCGGCGGGCTGCTCCCGGAGTCGGCCTTTCCCAGACTCGAGCCCCAGGGCGAGGCCCGCGCCGGCTTCGTCGCGAGCTCCGGCTCCCCCACGCTCAGCCACTCCGAGCGCATGGTGCAGGTGCTGGCTGCCTCCGCCCGGCGGCGCCTGTGGCTCACCAACGCCTGCTTCATCCCCACCGCCGCCACCGTGGACACGCTCATCCGCAAGGCCCAGGAAGGTGTGGACGTGCGCATCCTGGTGCCCGGCCTGTTCCACGGAGCCTCCCGAGGCGTGCTCGCCGCGCAGCGCGCCACCTATGAGCGCCTGCTGGCCAACGGCGTCCGGCTCTGGGAGTACCAACCGGCTTCCCTGCACGCCAGCACCCTGCTCGTGGACGAACGGCTGACGGCCGTGGGCTCCACCCACCTGGAGCCCCAGTCGAACGCCATGCTCGAGGAGGGGGCCCTCGTCGTCGAGGATCCCCAGCTCGCCCGCGCGCTCGCCGATAGCTTCGAGCGCGACCTGCGGCACGCGGTGGAAATCCGCTGGGACGGATGGCGGCGGCGTGGAGTGTTCGATCGCTTCAGCTACAAGCTCCCGCCCTCCGTCACCGGCTGCCGCTGAGCGGCGACGGCTCAATACGAGCCGCTCTCCTCGCCCACGGCCTCTGTCGTGAAGCGGCCACAGCCGCCCTCCTCGCCCACGGCCTGGGTGGTGACGGAGCCAGTCTCCTCACCCTCCGCCAACGTGGTGACCCTCTCGCGGCCACCCCGCACCTGCTCCAGGGCCTTCGTGGGCAGCTCGTAGTCGATGAAGGTCTTCTTCTTGTCGGTCTTGCGCATCGCTCTCTCCATGGGCGCGGACGTCCTCGAAGGAGGACGTCGTGTCTGATGGAGGTGGAGAGCGCGGGCGCGCCGTGTGATGCCGGACACGGCGGGCGTGGTGGCTCAGCCCTTCCGCTCGGAGAGCGAGCGGAGGATCTCCCGCGCACACGCATTGCCGCCCCGGACGGCGCCTTCCTGGCTGCCGAAGAAGGGCTGCTGCGTCCAGTCTCCCGCGAGGAAGAGGTTGGGCACGGGGGTGGCCTGGGCCGGACGCTGGGACATAGCCCCCGGCAGCGGGCGCACCAGGTGCTTGCGGTGCTTGAGCACCACGGACTTCAACACCTTCGCCTCGCGAATCGCGGGCTGCACCTTGCCGAGCGACTCGCACACGCGCCGCACCAGCGCCTCGTCCGGGTCCTCGAGCAGATCATCCGCGGGCGAGACGATGACCGACAGGCGGCTGCCCTCGCCATAGGGGTAGGCGTTGCGCGACTGGTCCTGGTAGACGCACGCATGGCTGTGCGCCACGAGGGTGAAGGCCTCGGTGCCGCCCACGACGTCGCGGTCGAACCAGAGCTGCACGGAGATGGCGGGGGCCACCGGCAGCGCGGCGAGCCGCTCGAAGAAGGGCTCCCGCCGCAGCGGCGCCGGCACCAGCGGCACCAGCGCCCAGACGGGAATCGCCGCCACGTACACGTCCGCCTGGAGCCGCTCTCCGTTCTCGAGGACGAAACCGTCCACCGCCCCGCCCTCCTTCCCGGAGGTGTAGAGGATCTCCCGCAGCTTCACGCCGGTGTGGATCGTCGCGCCCCGCTCCTTCAAGTATCTCGCGAGCGGCTGGAAGAAGACCTCTTCGCGCGCGCCGCGATAGCCCCCCAGCAGCGCATGGGGCAGGTCGTAGGCGATGTGGTGGATCCACCCGAGGAAGTTGTAGGCGGAGAACTGCTCGGGCTCGCTGAACTGGATGCCGCGGCAGAAGGGACGGATGAAGCGCTCCAGCACGGTGACGTCCCCGCTCACGCGCTCCCACCAGTCGACGATGGTCTCGCCATCGTGCTGGGCGCGCAGATGCTCCATGGAGAGCACGCCCGGCGCGGCGATCGGCACCAGCGACAGCTTGTCCAGAGGCCCGAGGTAATCGTTCTGCCCCGCGATGCTCACCACCGTCTTCACGGGCGAGCGCAGCGGGTTGATGAAGAACGTCGCCTGCGCTCCCTCGGGGTCCTGCAGCCGCACCTCCTGCATCCAGAAGAGCGCGGCGTCCGGCTCACTCCCGACGTCCCGCAGGAGCGCCTTGAGCTCGGAGTACACACCGAGGAAGAGGTGCAGCCCCTGCTCCACCCAGTCTCCGTCCTTGTCGCGAAAGGTGGAGGCACGTCCGCCGAGGTACGGCAGGCCTTCGATGACCGTCACCGTGAAGCCCTGATCCACGAGGGCCTTGGCGCACGTGAGCCCCGCCAACCCTCCACCCGCGATGACGACCCGCTTCGCCATGTCCGGCCTCCCGTGCGTCCCTAGGTCCGCCCCGCCGCCAACCGCTCCCCGGGCACACGGCGGACGGGAGCGCCTCGAGGACGGGTGTGCTCACGGCCCGCCCGGATCAACGCCCAGCCTCCGACCACCAGCAGCGCCCCGAAGACGAGGAAGCCCACGTCCCAGGCGAGCTGGTTCGCACCAGGGTGGACATGGTGGATGCCGAGCCATTGATGGTCGATGAGCCCCTCCACCACGTTGAACGCGCCCCAGCCCAGCGAGAGCGAGCCCACGAAGGTGCGGGTGGACCAGGGCACCTCGGGGCGCTTCCCGGCGCGCCACAGCAGGCCGAGGCCGATGGCCGTGACGAGCCACGTGAAGGCATGGAAGAGCCCGTCCCAGAACATGTTGATCTTCATGGACACGAGGTCCGTGGGGGGCAGGCGGGACGAGAGCATGCTGTGCCACTGGAGCAACTGGTGCAGCAGGATGCCGTCGACGAAGCCGCCCATGCCCGTGCCGAGCAGCACGCCCGCCGAGATGACCGCTCCCTGATGCCGAGGATTGTCCGCCATCACGCCCTCTCCTCACGAACTGATTTCGGATTGCTCGCGGACACGTGCCGCGGACACGTCGCGCGGCGGCAGGCCCACGCGGTACAGCAGGGCGCTGAGTGCGCCGATGAGCAGGAACGGCACGCTCAGCACCACCAGGTTGTTCCAGAAGTCATCGCCCACGACGGAGGCCCTCACCACCTGTGCCGTAGGACAATCCGGGCAGGCGAGCGCGACCGTCGACACCAGCGAGACCGCCAACGCCACGAGAGGCTGAATCCTGCTGTGTCTCATCGAACGGACCTCGGGTGGGTGCTCCGCTCCGAGGGTAAGCATGGAAGAGAGGCGCAACAGGAGACGCAGACGCCAGGCAGCCGGGTAAGGGGCGGAACGCCAGGGACTTCCCGTCAGAGTCGGGAGGGACAATGGAAGCCATGTACGCCCACCTGGTGTCCGCCCTGTTCTTCACCGCGCTTCGATGGAACGTGAGGCTCAGCGCCGCTCGCGCACCACCAACGTCCGGCGCGCGCTGAGCCCCCGGTCATCCGAGACGAGAATCTCGTGCGTGCCCGGCGAGGGCGCCCACCACACCCGCTCGTCCGCCTTCGCCGAGGCCAGGAAGGCCCCGTCCACGAACCACGTCAGCTGCCGATCTCCCTCGGCCTCGGCCTCCAGCGGCACCTCCTGCTGATCCGCCGCCACCCCCGGAATGAGGAGTGACACCTGCCCCTGTCCGGGGGAGATGATCTCCGGCGCCCGCAGCGCGCCTCCGGGCTCGCAGCCGGGGGCGTAGGAGGGAGGCTGGGGCAGCAGCCGGTGCTGATCCACCAACCAGCGCCGGATGCTCGCCGGCCAGGAGAGATACACGCGAGACTCCGTCAGCCGCCCGGCCCGGCACGAGGGGCTCACCGCCAACCCCGTCTTCACGTCCACCTCCACCCGCTGGTGGTAGGGGCAGGACTCGGTGGGCACGTGGCTGCGCCTGGCGAACACCATGCGCCGCTGCGTGCACGCCTCCGTGGGCAGGTGGCCCGAGTAGGCGCACACCTCCATCTGGGTGAGCTCCGAGGGCACCACCGCGTCCGCGTCCTCGAGCCGCCCCCTGGGCCCCAGTGCCTCCAGGATGTCGAAGAGGAGCGGCCCCGAGGCGTCCGCTCCCACCAGGTGCACGCTGGGGGTGTTGTCGAAGTTGCCCAACCACACCACCGCGGTGTGCCGGGGCCCCGAACCCGCCGCCCACGCGTCCCGGTGGCCGAAGCTCGTCCCCGTCTTCCAGTGCACCCGGGACGGCAGTCCCGTCAGCTTGCGGCGCGCCGGGAAGTCCGGCCGGTCCTTCAGCGACAGCGCGCGCCGGGTGAGCCATGCCGCTCCCGGGGAGAAGAGCACCTGGGCACCCGGCTCGGGCTGCCCCTCCTCCAGCAGCTTCAGCGGACGCGCGCGACCGTCGTTGGCGATGGCCAGGTAGACGCCCGCCACCTCCAGCGGCGTGAGCTCGATGCCCCCCACCGCCGCCGAGAGCCCGTAGTGTCCTGGATCCGGTTGCAGGCTCGTCGTCCCCGCCTGCCGCAACACTCCCAGGAAATGCTCCACGCCGATCCGCTGGAGCAGCTTCACGAAGGGCATGTTGAGCGACTGCGAGAGCGCGTCCTCCAGCCGCACCAGCCCCTGGAAGCGCCCGTCGAAGTTGCGCGGAGCATAGGTGCCGTACGCGGCGGGGACGTCCGCCACCAGCTGCTCCGGCCCCGCCAGGCCCTGGTCGATGGCCAGCGCGTAGATGAGCGGCTTGAGCGCCGAGCCCGGCGAGCGCGTCGTGGCGAAGCCGACGAGCTGTCCGCCGTGTTCCCTGTCGAAGAAGTCGAGGTTGCCCACCAGCGCGATCACCTCCGCGCGCTCGCGGTCCACCACCACCGCCGACCCGTTGTGGATGCCCCTGGCGCCCAGCTCCGGAACGGCGTCCCGCATCACCCGCTCCACGAGCCGCTGCGCGCCCGCGTCCAATGTGGTGCGCAGCCGCGCCCGTCCCGGCCGCTGTGCCCGCAGCCACACCGCCGCGTGGGGGGCCTCGCGCGGGAAGGGGGTGAGCAGCTCCGGCACCCGCGTGGCCCGGACCTCGGCCAGCGCGGCCTCCGCCGTCACCCGCGCCCCCGCCGGCCCCAGCGGCAGCGCCCCCGCGTCGAAGAGCCGCTGCGCCACGTCGTCCCGCGCCACCTTCAGCCGCGCCGCGTTCTCCGGCGAGGGGAAGCGCCGGTTGGGGTTCTGCGGCACCGCCAGCAGTGTCGCCATCTCCGCCGGGCTCAGGTGCGTCGCCCGGTGCCCGAAGTACGCCAGCGCCGCCGCCTCCACCCCCTCCACGTTCCTCCCGTAGGGCACGAACTGAAGGTACGCCGAGAGGATCTCCTCCTTGGACAGCCACAGCTCCAACTGCGCCGCCCGGAAGGACTCGATGAGCTTGGAGGTGAACGTGCGAGGCCTCGGCTCCAACACCCGCACGAGCTGCATGGTCAGCGTGGAGGCCCCGGACACCCGCCGTCCCCGCGACACGTTCGTCACCGCCGCGCGGACGATGGCGAGCGGATCCACCCCGCCGTGCCAGTGGAAGCGCTTGTCCTCCAGTGCCAGCAACGCCTGGACATATGCCGGGTCCACCTCGTCCAGCACCGTGGGCACCCGCCACCGCTCGTCCGGCGCCAGGAAGACGTGCGCCGGCATGCCGTCCCGGTACTCCACCACCACCGAATGCGGCGAGGAGAGGCGCGCGGGCAGTGGGATGAGCCATGCCGCGGCGAGGGCGGCGAGAACGAGGGACAGGAGGACGAGGCCTCCGTGGAGGAGCCTCTTCCTGGAGAGACGGAGTGACGGCATGGGAGCTGGAGAACCACCTCCACGGTATCAGCTCCGCCCCTGTCCGGGCCGGGCGTGCGACTGTCATCCACCGCATTTTCCAACAATCCTGGAATAAGGCGGTATTCAGTTTGAAAGCGATTTCATGCTACGCCAGGAGACGCGTCGCCGCCGTCCCCGCGTGTCGCGACGTGAAACCCAGACCCCCGAAAGCAAATCAAGACAATGCACAGCATCCTTCGAGCTGGATTCTCCGCCCTGCTGTTGGTGGTTCTCGCCTGGCAACCGGCCCAGGCCCAGACCCGGAGCACCAAGAGAGGCATCAGCTATGGCTACCATTCCGCGGAGGACATGAAGGCCCTCTCCAAGGGCATGAGCTGGTGGTACAACTGGTCCCCCACTCCCGAGGCGGGAGCCGCCAGCGTCTACTCGTCCGTGGGCGTCTCCTTCATGCCCATGGTCTGGGGAGGCACGCCGAACGCGGATCAACTGGCCGCCGCCATCCCCGCCGGAGCCGAGTACCTGCTGGGCTTCAACGAGCCCAACTTCCGCTCCCAGGCCAACATGACGCCCAGCCAGGCCGCGGCCCGCTGGCCCGTCCTGGAAGAGGTGGCGCGCCGCCGGAACCTGAAGCTGGTGTCCCCCGCGGTCAACTACTGCGGGGACTGCGTGTCGGAGGGAGGCGTGACCTATTCCGACCCGGTCACCTATCTGGATGCGTTCTTCGCCGCCTGCACCAACTGCAAGGTCGATTACATCGCCGTGCACTGGTACGCCTGCGATCTCCCGGCCCTCCAGTGGTACATCGGCCGGTTCAAGAAGTACAACAAGCCCATCTGGCTGACCGAGTTCGCCTGCGGAGACATGCCGCACGATCAGATCACCCT
The DNA here is from genome assembly GCF_024623785.1 of Archangium lipolyticum. Taxonomy (NCBI): domain Bacteria; kingdom Pseudomonadati; phylum Myxococcota; class Myxococcia; order Myxococcales; family Archangiaceae; genus Archangium; species Archangium lipolyticum. Next base: position 367,046 of record NZ_JANKBZ010000007.1, on the reverse strand, counting down.
GGCCGTGCAGAAGAAATACATGACCGACGCGGTCACCTATCTGGAGAACGAGCCCGCTGTCTTCCGTTACGCGTGGTTCTCCGGCCGCAACAACCAGATTCCCAACATCAACCTGCTCGGCGCCTCGGGGCAGCTGACGGAGCTGGGGCAGCTGTACGTCAGCCTGCCCGCCGCTGGCGCGCAGACGGGCCGGCTGACGCCCGTGCTGGCCATGTCCTCGTCCGCGGAGAACAGCGGCACGGGTCCGGAGAAGGCCATCGACGGAAGCCTGAGCACCCGGTGGAGCAGCGCCTTCTCCGATCCCCAGTACCTCCTGCTCGATTTTGGCGCCTCGAAGAAGTTCACCCGCGTGCGCATCCAGTGGGAGGCGGCCTACGGCAAGGACTACCAGCTCCAGGTCTCCAACGATGCCGCCACCTGGACCCCCGTCTCCACGGTGGTGTCTGGAGATGGTGGCCTGGATGAGCACACCGGGCTCTCCGCCACTGGCCGGTTCCTGAGGATTCACGGGACCCGGCGAAGCACGGGGTATGGGTATTCCATCTACGAGGTGGAAGTCTTTGGCGAGTGAGGAGCGCCTCCACGTCAGAGCACGTCATCGCCTCTTTTCCCAGAAGGGCGCGCCCGGCCACCGGGTGACGGCCCGGTACCGCTCGCCCAGGGTGTCGAGGTAGTGCGGGTATCGGCTGTCGATGAGGTAGCGGTAGGCATCGAGGCTCGAGGACTCCCCCGCCCAGGCCGAGACGAGGGCCTGGGCGGCATAGAACCCGGTCCCGAGCGCCGAGCCGATGCCATAGGACGACAGGGGATCGAAGGACGCCGCCGCGTCCCCGACGGCGAACCATCCGGGGCCACAGGCCCGCTCCAGCCGCGAGCTGTGCGCCGGGTGCGCCGTGGGCGGCCCGGAGAGACGGAAGGCGCGTCCACCGAGCAGGGCCAGCGCATGCGGAGCCTCCCCCAGGGCCGCCAGGAACGCCTCCGGCTCGAGCACGGCCCGGTCCGCGAACAGCACGGCGGAGAAGCGCCCATCCGGAAGCCGGGCGACGTACCACCAGCCATTGCGCATCGCCTCGATGTGGATGGGGCTCGCGGCGGGCGGCGGAGCACCGCCGATGGGCTCCAGGAGCCCCCAACTTCCGACGAGCCCGTCGAACCGCTGGCGCTCCACTCCGAGCATCCGCGCGACCGCCGCGGCACGTCCCGTCGCATCGACGATGAAGTCGGTGTCGACCTCGAACCTCCCCCGCTCGCCCTCCACCGAGACCCGCCATCGGCCGTCCCCGCTCCGGGTGACCCCCGCCACCCGGTCCCCCTGACGCCAGAGCGCGCCTCGGGCCCGCGCGACCTCGGCCAGCCGGGCCTCGAAGGCGGCGCGGTCGAGCAGCCAGCCCTCACCGCTCACCTCGAAGAGCAGGTTGCGCTCCACCGGTTCGGCCCGCTCCCAGGCGGAGGCCATGCCCGTGAAGGGCCGGTGCGTTCCCTGCTCGAAGAGGTCCGACAATCCCAGACGGACCAGCAGCGGCTTGAAGCCAGGAGAGAGACACTCCCCCGGCTTGGACCGGGGGCGCTCGGCCCGTTCGAGCACCAACGCCTGGATGCCATGGGCCGCCAGCGCGATGGCCGTGGCCGCGCCCCCCGGGCCTCCTCCGGCGATGAGGACCCTCGGGAGACGCGCGTGCCCTCGCGGCTCAGTGCTGGTCGCGTCTGGCGACGATGCGGCCATGGGTCTTCTCCGGAGCGGCCGCGCGAGCCGTCGGGGCGGCCGCGGGCGGGGCGGCGATGGCGGCCCTGGCCACGAGCGCCAGCGGCACCGGCGCGGGGATGCCCGGCTGCGCATCGCCCTCGGCGACGAGGGTCATGGTGAAGGTCGCGTCGTTGGCCGTCAGCTCCGGTCCGATCTCCGTCTCCACCCAGAGGCGCTCCGGCAGCTCCACCTTCGCGAAGTCCCCGGGCCCCGGCCGCTCGGCGGCGATGCCCACCCGATCCCACAGGAAGACCATGTTGCTGATGCGATCCAGGTACTGATCCGACAGGTGGCGCAGCCAGTCGGGCCGGTTGTTGAGGTGCTTGTGCCGCTGGGCGATCGACAGCGATTCCTTCATGAGGCGCTGGTACGCGGTCTCCGGCAGGACCTGGTTGGGAACCCGTGCCGCCCAGAAGCTGGGAATGGGCAGGTAGGTGCCGAGCTCGTAACCCGCCAGGCAGCTCGCCTCGTCCGTCTGCCAGGGCACCCCCATGAACCGGGTGAGCGTCCCGGGACCACTCTCCTCGTGCGGGCCTCCGGGCCCGAGCGCGACCTCGGGGGTCAGCACCTCGCCGTAGTCCATCTTCACCGGAAGGCCCTCGGGCAGGACGTTGAGCCGGAAGGGCTTGCGCCACATCCTCGGGAGGCGGAGCGTCCAGGTCAGCTCGATCCCCGGGTGGAAGGGGCCTCCGAGGCAGTCCTCCAGGTTGGCCCGATCGAGCGCGTGCGGCTGGTCGTCCAGGGGGATCGCCTCGAAGGAAGCGGACGGGCAGGCGCGCTCCTTCGGGTCATGGGTGAAGCGGCCGTCCGCCCACGCGCGCAGCATCGCATACTGGGTCCGCGTCACCGACAGGCCGGTGCCCGGCACGCCCTGGAATTCGCCGAAGGCATCCCCATAGAAGGGAGGCAGGTAGGCCTGCTGCTCGACGGTGGAGTCCGGATCCCTGAACCAGCGGAACAGGCGCTGGCGCTCGGGCGCCGACGCATCCGAGGGATCCGCGAGCTTCGCGAGCAGCGCCGGAGCCAGCAGGTCGCTCGGGGAGCCGGTCCCGAAGAGGGTGAAGATGCCCCGGTTGACGTGCCCCAGGTTCACCATCCGCTCGAAGATGGGGAAGATGTCGCGCCAGAACGAGGGCTGCTCCGGCGCGGGAGGGAGGTTGCCCAGACGGGTGTGGAGGTCCAGCACCACGTCGTACATGGTGACCACCCCGTAGAGGCCCGGGCCGTAGTTGGGCGGCGCGACCACGACCATCGCGGGCTCCGCCTCCAGGGTCCGGTCGCCGAGCCGCACCGTCGCGCGCACCGGCCCATCCGAGGTGTCGTCGAACCAGTTGTTGTTGTTGGCGAAGGTGGTGGGATTGGAGCCATCGGACGCGCCCGACTGGCCACGCCCACCCAGCACCAGGAGCCGGCCCTTGTCGTCCGTGCGCAGCTCGCCCAGGTACACCTGGCGATTCACGAACATGCCGCTGTCGAAGTGGAAGCCAGGACCCTGCGTGTTGGCGCCGCTGATGGCCCGAGACCCCGGATCGATGGTGAGCACCTCGCGGGGAAGCGGGAAGTTGGCGTTGCGCCGGGGGGCCTGCAGGGCCAGCGGCCCGAGGTCCATCGCGTTGTGGAACTCGTACCAGGCAGCCTTGCGGTTGGCCAGGTGGACGCGCCATTCGATCTGCGCCTCATCCGCGGTGAGCTCCTTCACCACCCGCCCCTGGGCGTCGAAGCCATAGATGCGAAAGCGCGCGGCCTGCCGCTTGATGCGCCCTTCCTCATCCTTGAAGCGCATATCCGGGGGAGGTCTGGCACCGGGCACCTCCGGGCCGAGAAAGTGCTCGGTCAACGAGCTGCCGACCCGGGCGATGCCGATGGCGGGATAGATGGCACAGGAGACGATCTGGTCGTGAGATGAACACATGAATGCACCTGGTGGGTCCCACCCGAGCGTGGAACGTCAAGCGCATGGATGGAGTGCCACCCCGGTGGATGTGACGCGGCCCGGGTCCCGCTGAGCGAGCGAGCAGGTGAGCCCGGCCCTCCCGTGCCCCGAGGTTCGCGGAAGGCCCGCGGTGACTACCGCAGCCACTCGGCGACGCAGGTCCGGAGGGCCTCGTTGTCGATGGGCTTCTCGAGCCACCGCCGTTTCGAGAGGAACCGCTGCGCGTCCGGCGTGAAGGCTCCGCCGGTCAGGAAGAGCATCCTGGCGGCGACGTCCGGGGCACGGCGCGAGAGCTCCTCGTGCAGCTCCATGCCCGTCATCTGCGGCATCATCAGGTCGCACAGCACGAGATCGAACCGCCGCCCCGCCTCCACCAGCGCGAGGGCCTCCCGGCAGCTGGTGACGACGACCACGTCACACAAGGACCGCAGGATTCGCTGCGCCGAGGCTCCGACGAGCGGCTCGTCGTCCACCACGAGGACACAGCCGCCCTTCTGTCCGGTGACAGGAGCCCGGGGCTTCGACTGGCTCGCCGTGGACTCCCGCCGGGCCGCGGGCAGGGTGACACGGAAGGTACTGCCCTTTCCTGGCGTGCTCCGGACCGTGAGGCTTCCTCCGAGCCCCTCGATGATGTTGCGGGAGATGGACAGCCCCAGGCCCGTGCCCTCGCCCATGGGCTTGGTGGTGAAGAAGGGCTCGAAGAGGTGCTCGAGCACTTCCGGCCCCATCCCCTTCCCGGTGTCGCTCACCTCCACCACCACGAAGCCGCCCTCCTCCATGGCCGTGGTGACACGGATCTCATTCTCGTCCGCATGCCCCTCGGGGATGGCCTGGGCCGCGTTGACGAGCAGGTTGATGAAGACCTGGACCAGCCGGGCCTCGTTGGCCTCCACCCGGGCCGTCTCCTGGAAGTCCCAGGTGACGCGCGCCCGGTACCTCAGGGTGGTGGACGCGAACTTCAACGCCGCCTCGACGACCTGGCGGACCCTCAACACCTGCTTCTCTTCGTCCTTGTCGTCGCGGGCGAAGGTGCGCAGGTCCCGGACGATCCGGGCGACCCGTCTGGCTCCGTCCTGCGCTTCATTCAGCACCTGGGAGACCTCGCGCAGCTCCAGGACCACGTCGGGAGGCAGGTCCGGCGGCAGGGACGACAGCGCCTCCGTCGCGAAGCCGATGTTGGCGGTGACATAGGCGAGCGGGTTGTTGATCTCATGCCCCACGCCCGCCGCGAGCTGGCCGACGGCGGCCATCTTCTCCGTATGCATGAGCCGGCGATGGGTCTCCCGCAGCTTGCGCACCATGTCATTGAAGTCCCGGGTGAGCTGGCCCAGCTCGTCCTGGCTCGACACGGGGAGCACGGACTCCAGGTCGCCCTCCGCCACCCGGGCCGCCATCTTCCCGAGCCGCGAGATGGGCCGCACGAAGCCGGTGACGAGCCGCCACACGACGACCCCCAGGAGCGGCAGCAACAGCAGGCCGCAGGTGATCATGATCACCGTGCTGTAGACCGCACCGCTCTCCGAGACAGTCCTGGCGTTGGTGAGCACGAGCCTGACCGGAATCCCTGGTTCCTCGGGCAGCAGGGGGAGGGAGAGCACGAAACACGGCAGGGAGGCGTTTCCCGGCTCGAGTGGCGGCACGACCCCGAAGTAACCCCGGTAGCGCGGAACCTCGAGCACGAACTTCCCGATGTGGGGCTCGGCGCTCCACAAGGCCTCGGGGGGAACCGCTCCGAGGCCAGGAGTGATGCGCTTGCCCTCGGTGTCGTGAAAGGAGCTGGTGAGCAGCCCCTGCCGGTCGAGGAGTGTCACCTCCACCCCCGTGGCGGTGAAGACGAGATCCACGTAGGCATCGCTCATCAGGAAGCCCAGGACGAGCCAGCTCCGGGCACCGGCCTCCGTCCCCACCGCGGTCGTGACGGCGAACGCCGGGACCCGGCCGCACATCACGAATGACCGCGCGGGCGCGGCCCCGGGCGGCGGCCATCCCCCCGCTCCCTCCAGCTGGCAGCCGGGCAGACTGGTGGCGAGCACCGTGCCGCTCTCACCCACCACGGCCCAGAAATCCCCCTCCGGAAGCTTCACGAGCGAGTCCATCCGGGAGTGGAGCTCCGAGGACCGCCCGGTCGAGATGGCGTCCACGAGCACGGGATGCCCCGCCAGGAGCCGGGCCTGCACCTCGAGCCGCGTGAAGATCTGCTGGTGGATGGAGGCGTGCACGTTCTTCTGGGTGCCGCCCAACCACGCGGAGGCGGTCCTCGCGGCCACATAGAAGCTGATGCTGGAGCTGATGAGCGTGGTGATGACTGTCCCAGCAAGCACGACCCCCAACATGCTTGCGAGCCACCGTGTCTTGAGAGACATGCGCGGGCTCTTTCTCTTTCCCTTGTGGCCAGGACCCTGACCTGGATTTGAGCTTTCAGTTTATCCGAGCATTCCCGTTCCATTGCCAGGGCAGCAGCGGAATTCCTTCATCTCTCAACGAAAGCCTGCACACATTGAGAGAGATGAACGTACCCGGGGTCCGGTTGAAACAAAGGTCAAACAGGGAATACGGGCCGCGAATCCAGCTCTTGGCGGATAAGCAAGCTCTTTCTTCCGCGAGCAAGGCTCGACCGGCCCCAACTGTCATCTACCGGTCGCCTCATGGTAGAGTGCTGCTGAGATTTTGACCCCACACTGTAATCCTGTGACCGGGTGGAGGTCGCAAGCGGGGTCTTCCTGGACGAGAACCGAGAGGCGGATGTGAAGACCCAGGGCAGCGAGAGCGCATCCGGCGCGGACCCGACCGGCGAAACGACACGCCAGGAATTGATGCAAATGATTGCCCCACTCGTAGCCAGGTAGGAGTCCATGGAGCCATCACGCAAACCCGTCACCATCTTGATGGCGGATGACGATGAAGATGATCGGGAGTTCGCCCGCTGCGCGATGCGCGAGAGCCGGCTCGCCAACGAGTTCCGGTGCGTCGAGGACGGAGAGGACCTGCTCGACTACCTGTACCGCCGGGGCCGCCATGCCGACCCGAAGGAGTCTCCGCGGCCCGGGTTGATCCTCCTGGACCTGAACATGCCTCGCAAGGATGGCCGCGAGGCGCTGCGGGAGATCAAGTCCGACCCGACGCTCAGACACATTCCCGTGGTCGTGCTGACGACTTCCAAGGCCGAGGAAGACATCCTGCGCAGCTACAACCTGGGAGCGAACTGTTTCATCACCAAGCCGGTCTCCTTCGAGGGGCTCGTCGATGTCGTCAAGGTGCTCGACAAACACTGGTTCCAGCTCGTCGAACTCCCCCGCCCCCACGTCCCTGACGAGGCATGAGGAAGACACGCGCCCCATCCGGGTCCTGCTCGTCGAGGATGACGAGGATGACTTCGTCCTGGTGCGCGATGCCCTGACGTCCCTCCTCCCGAAGCGGATGGTGCTCGAGTGGGTGGACACCTGCGAGCAGGCGCTCGCGGAGATGGAGCTGGGGCATTACGACGTCTGCCTGCTCGACTACCGCCTCGGCGCGAGCACGGGGCTGGAGCTGCTCGAGCAGGCACGGAGCAAGGGGTGGCAGATCCCGGCCATCCTGTTGACCGGCGCGGTGGATGAGGCGGTCGACTACCGGGCGATGGAGGCCGGAGCCGCCGACTTCCTCATGAAGGCGCAGCTGACCCCGGAGCTGCTGGAGCGGTCGATCCGCTACACCCTGCAGCACGCGCGGATGCTGGAGGCGCTGCGCCGGTCACAGGCCAGCTTCCGTGAGCTCATCGAGCGGCTGCCCGATGGCATCTGCGTGCTCCAGAACGAGCAGCTCGTCTACGCCAACCCCGCGCTCGTCAGGCTGGTCGGGTGGCACTCCCCGAACGAGCTCGTGGGGCGCTCGGTGCGCGAGCTGGAGGAGAGCCTCTTCCACCCGGAGGATCAGGCGCGCCTCACCCTCGAGTTCCGCGAGGCCCAGCGGGAAGGAAGGCCGGTTCCCCCTTGTGAGCTGCGCCTGCTGCGCAAGGAGGGCGGCATCGTCCCCGTGGAGATCGCCCAGCTCTCCGTGGTGTTCGATGGCCAGCCGAGCCTGGTCCGCATCGTGAGAAACCAGACCGAACGCAAGCAGATGCAGGCCCGGCTGCTGCTCTCGGACCGGATGGCCTCGCTCGGGACACTCGCCGCGGGGGTCGCGCACGAGATCAACAACCCGCTCTCCTATGTGATGACCAACCTCAGCCACCTGGAGGCGGACGTGCTCCCACGCCTGGTGCCCTCCGGCGGCGACCACGAGGAGATCCGCAAGCTGCTCTCCGATGCCCAGGAGGGCCTCGTCCGCGTGCGCGACATCGTCCGGCAATTGAAGATGTTCACGCGCGCGGAGGAGCAGGCGCGGCCCGAGCCCGTGGACGTCCGGCACGTGCTCGAGGGCTCCATCCGAATGGCCTGGAACGAGCTCCGGCACCGCGCACGGCTGGTGCGCGACTACGCGGAGCCGCTCCTGGCCGAGGCGAACGAGGGCCAGCTCGGGCAGGTCATCCTGAACCTGCTGGTGAACGCGGCGCACGCCATCCCGGAAGGGAACGTGGAGCGCAATGAGATCCGCGTCGTCACGCGGCGCCACCCCGAGGGGGTGATGATCGAAGTGCGCGATACGGGCTCGGGCATCCCGGCGGACCTGCTCGCCAAGGTGTTCGAGCCGTTCTTCACGACCAAGCCCGTGGGCACGGGGACGGGGCTCGGCCTGTCGATCTGCCACGGCATCGTGACCAGCTTCGGTGGACGCATGGAGGTGGAGAGCACGGTGGGACGGGGAAGCACCTTCCGGATCATCCTGCGCGCCGCCACCGCGCCCCTCCAGGCCCCACGCGCGCCCCCGGAGCAGGCCCACGCGGCGCCCACGCGGGGCCGCATCCTCGTCGTGGATGACGAACCGATGATCGGCGTGGCCGTCCGCCGCTCGCTCCAGCGCCACCACGAAGTCGTCACGCTGACGAGCGCGCGTGAAGCCCTCGCGCGGCTCCAGGGCGGGGAGCACTTCGACCTCATCCTGAGCGACCTCATGATGCCGGAGATGAGCGGAATGGACCTGCACCAGGAGCTCTCCCTCCACCTGCCCGGAATGACGGAGCGCATGGTGTTCATGACGGGTGGGGCCTTCACGCCCGATGCCCGCGCGTTCCTGGAGCGGATCGAGAACCCTCGGCTCGAGAAGCCCTTCTCCACCCAGGAACTCCAGCAGCTGGCACGGGAGCTGCTCGGCGGAACCGGCAGGTAGAGCAAGGAGGAAATTACTGGAACAACGAAAGATTACGCCTTGACGGATATCCTCATTTTATGGGAAAACGAGGAAAGAGTTCGACACTCTGTCGAACCGGAGGAACCGCCATGCGCATTCGCCGACTCGTTTCCATCCTCCCCTTCGTGCTCCTCGGGACCGCTTGCGGCGTCGACACCACGGACGTCGACGCTCAGGCCACCCCGGGGACGACTGACAGCGGCCTGTCCTCCGTCGCTGGAGGGAGGGGCCTGCAGCAGCTCAAGGCGCAGCGGCCCGAGTTCCTCCGCGGGGCGGGTGAGCTGTCGTTCAAGCGCGCACTGGTCGACATGCGCGGCAGGAGCCACGAGCGCCTGACGCAGAGCATCAACGGCGTCTCGGTGTTCGGCACCCAGGCCATCATCCACTTCGAGGAGGACGGCTCCATCGGGTCGGTCACCGACCGCCTGGCCCGCGACATCCGGGTGGACACCACCCCCAGGCTCCGGGCCGACGAGGCCACACAGCTGGCGATCTCCCAGGTGGGCGGCGCGAGCACCCTGGTGGGCGAGCCGAAGTCGGACCTGCAGATCCTCCCCGGGAGCAAGGGCGCCCGGCTGACCTGGCGCGTGCGGCTCGAGACCGTCACGGCCAGGGGCGAGCCCTCGATGCCGAACCTCTTCATCGACGCGCACACGGGCGAGCTCGTCCAGCAGTTCGACAACCTGCAGACCAGCCGCAACCGCAGGACCTACACCGCGGGCAACCGGACGACGCTGCCCGGCACGCTGGTGCGCTCCGAGGGACAGGCGCCCTCGGGCGACGCCGTCCTGGACCAGGCGCACGACAACGCGGGCTTCACGTACGACTTCTACTACAGCATGTTCGGGCGTGACAGTTACAACGGCGCTGGCGCCACCCTCAGCTCGTCCGTGCACTACAGCAGGGACTACGTGAACGCGTACTGGGACGGGACGCAGATGGTGTACGGCGACGGCAACGGGGTGGACTCCTCCGCGCTGACGGTGCTCGACGTCGTGGCCCACGAGCTCACCCACGCCGTCACCGACAACTCGTCGGACCTCATCTACTCGAACGAGTCGGGCGCCCTCAACGAGGCCATGTCCGACATCTTCGGCGCCTCCATCGAGGCCTTCCGGGATGGAGCCGTCAGCGGCAACACCTGGAAGATTGGCGAGGAGTGCTGGACCCCGGCCACCCCGGGCGACGCGCTCCGCTACATGAACGACCCTGCCATCGCTGGTGACTACGACTACTACCCCACCCGCTACACGGGCACCTCGGACAACGGCGGCGTGCACTGGAACTCGGGCATCGCCAACCTGGCCTTCCAGCTGATGGTGTCCGGCGGCAGCCACCCGCGCGGCAAGACGAGCAACGTGGTGCCGGCGCTCGATGCCAACCCCTACAGCAGCATCATGAAGGGCGCGGCCATCTTCTACCGGGCCAACACCGTCTACCTGACCCCGAGCAGCACGTTCGGGGACGCGCGCAACGCCACGGCGAAGGCCGCCGCCGACCTCTACGGCTCGGCCGCCGTCACCTCCGTCAACGAGGCGTGGAGCGCGGTGGGCGTGACCCCCGCCCCGGTGTTCACGACGCTCGCCACCCAGAGCAACCTGTCCGGCGCCCGGAGCAGCTCGACGAACTTCAGCTACGTCACGCCGGCCGGCGCGACCGCGATCAAGTTCGAGATGTCCGGCGGCTCGGGTGACGCCGACCTGTACGTGAAGTTCGGCAGCGCGCCCACCACCACCAGCTACGACTGCCGGCCCTACGCCTCCGGCAACAACGAGACCTGCACCTTCAACCCGGCGAAGCAGGGCACGTACTACGTCATGATCCGCGGCTACTCGGCCTACTCCGGCGTCACCCTCAAGGTGAGCTCCGCGCAGTAACCCCGGGCAGCACCCAATCCCCCCCACACCGGCGCGGCGGCCAGTCCTGGCGCCGCGCCGGTCGTTTTTCCTGGGTGACTACAGCAGGAAGTCCGCCCAGGGACCGGAGACCTCGACCGAGCCTCCCGCCTCGCGCGCCCAGATGCGCGGGTCGTACATCGCCTCCGCCTCGACGGGCGGCAGCGTGAACTTCCCGGACGTCACCGCGCGCACCGCGTAGATGACCGTCTTCGTCTCGCCCGCGTCCAGGGCGCCGAAGACCTCCACCCGGTCGTCCCGGAGGTTCACGTAGTCCGCGCTCCACTGCTCCTCGCTGGAGGCCCACTCCACCTGGCCCCCGCGTCCGAGCCGCGCGTTCTCGATCTCCCAGCCCGCCGGCAGCCGGTCCACCAGGGCGATGTTCTGGATGCGCTCACCCGAGGTGTTCTTGATGCGGACCTGCACGTAGACGAGGTCCGCCAGGTTCACCGGGCCGCCGCCCTGGACGTCGAGCGTGTCGCCCTCCAGGTTGCGGTAGGTGCGCTCGAGGGTGAGGCCCTCTCCGCCCGTGCGGTACTGCCCGTCCGCGCGCACGCCCTCGCTGGCCATCACCAGGTAGAGCTTGCCCTCGCCCTTCTCCGGCACCTTGAGGTTGAGGCCCTTGCGCTCGCTCGCGCGCACCAGCGCCCAGGTGCGGTCCGAGGCACGCTGCTTCCCGCCGTCCTTGGTGGCCACCTCCTTGCCGTCCGCCGACAGCACGGGCGGGGAGAACTTGGAGGCAGCCCCCGCCACGCGCTTGCCCAGGCCGGTGATGCCCCAGACCAGCTCCTGCGTGGTGTAGGAGCCGCTGTTCTGAGCCTTGAGGGCCTCGGCCACGCGCTGCGCGAGCGGCTCGCCCGCCGGGTCTTCCCCGAACAGGTCCTGGAACGTGCTCAGCATGAAGCCGCGCCGGCGCCGGTCCGAGTAGAAGGACCAGCCATTCCACCGCTCCTCCACCACCGCCGAGACGTCCGGGTTGCGCAGGTCCTTCTCGTAGCGGCGGTCTCCCGCCATGTACAGCGCGGCCTTGAGCATGAAGTCCTGCTCCGCGCGCTGGCTGTTGCTGTAGAACTTCTGGTTGCCGAGCTGGTCGATGAGCTTCTGCACGCGCGCCTTGTGGCCCTTGCCGGCCATGGCCAGCACGTAGTGCATGTAGGCCTCGGAGCCATCATTATAGGACCCCGGACCGGAGCGGCCCTCGCGGCGGGTCACCTGCTGGTTCATCCACTCGAGCGCGCTGTCGATGCGGTCCTGGGGGACGGCGTACTTGAGCTTCTGCGCGTCCAGGAGCAGGTGCGCGGCGTAGGCCGAGCCCCACTCCACCGGCTCGGTGGCGCCCGGCCAGTAGCTGAAGCCGCCCGAGGGCGTCTGCATGGAGAGCACCCGGTTCACGCCCGACATCACCATGTCCTCCAGCTTCGCGCTGGCGGTGAGCGTCGGGTCCACGCTGTCGATGAGCCCGGAGACGTAGAGCAGCGGACGGGTGGAGGACGTCGTCTGCTCGATGCAGCCGTACGGGTAGCGCACCAGGTACGAGAGGTGCTGGAAGGACTCGGCGTAGGGGTTGGTGGTCACCCAGAACGTCGAGCGCTCGCTGGTGGGCATCCAGCCCTCCATGTAGGGCGCCAGGTCCAGCGTGCCAGCGGCCAGCTCGATGCGCTGCACCTTGCGCTCGCGCGGGCCCGCGGGGAGGAAGGGCACGTCGAGCTGCTCGAAGGAGGTGTGTCCACCGCCCTCGGCCGTCACCTTGAGGCGGGCGGCGCCCACGGCCTGGACGGCCTTGGCCTGGAAGACGAGCGTGGCCGCCTTGCCATTCTCCAGCCGCACCTTGCCCTCGCTCTTGCCGAGCAGTTGCAGCGGTGAGGCCATGGACGCGGGCATGGCCATGCCCGGCACGGGGAGGTTCTCCGCGGAGAGGGACACCTTCACGTCCTGCGGCTTGCCGGAGAGGTTGGTGACGAAGACGGGGATCTGGATCTCATCGCCCTGGCTGAGGAAGCGGGGCAGCGTCGTCTGGAGCACGAGCGGGTCGCGCACGAGCACCTGCGCGCTGGCGTGACCGATGCGCTTGGGGCCGCTCGTCACCACCATGACGCGCACCGCGCCGCGGTACTGGGGCAGCTTGAAGGGGACGCGCAGCTTGCCGTTGGAGGGCACGGGCAACACGCCGCTCCAGAGCGCCACGGGCTTCACCGGCTGTACGCGGCCCGAGGCGTCACCGCCCTCGTCACCACCGGTGGAGCGGCTGGCGCCCGCGGGCGGAATCAGCAGCGTCCACCCGAGCGTCTCGTACGTCTGCACGCCCAGGGCCCGCTTGGTGAAGAGATCCTGGATGGGATCGGGGCTCTGGAAGCGCGTGAGCGAGAGGATGCCCTCGTCCACCACGGCCACGGTGGCGAAGGTGCCCGGCTCCACGGAGCCCAGCTCCAGGTCCACGGGGAGGTTGTCGTTGGAGCGCACCTCCTTGGGCACGTTGAGCGTGACGGACTGCACGTAATCCACCGGCTCCAGCTTCATGCTGGCCACACCGAAGGCCCGGTCCGGCATGAAGGCCTGGGCGGACTCGAGGTGCGGATCCTTCACCAGGAAGGCACTGACGTAGACGTTGGGCGCGAAGGCCGAGGGCTTGAAGCTCCACGACACCTCACCCGGCTCCACCGCCTTCCACTCGGCGGCCTGCACCCCATCCGTCTCGGCGGTGAAGAGCATGCGGCCGCGGTAGGGCGCCTTCACCTTCACGGTGATGGAGTCCCCCACCTTCGCCGAGCGCGGCAGCTCCACCGCGAGCGACGTGGGCCGGGCCGGACGGGGCGTCTGGTCCACCCGCGAGGAGGACTCGTCCGACCAGTAGTAGCGGCCGTTGCCCTCGAGCTGCAGGTCCGTCTGCGCCGCGCCGGACTTCACGCGCACCAGGTAGCCCGCGGCGTCCGTGGACGGCGTCACCTGGAAGGAGAACTTGCCCCCCTCGGGCTTCGCGGTGGTGCGGCCCTCGCGCACGGGGCGCAGGTGGCGCTGGTAGCGCTCCTCACCGGACTCCTCGTCGTAGAAGTAGCCGTACTCCTCGTCCAGCCGCAGGTACTCCACCTCGAGGGGCTTCACCGCCTTGCCGTAGGGAGCGCCCTGCCAGTCCACCACCACACCGGTGACGGTGAAGGGCTGGCCGGCCTTCACCTTGTCCACGTTGGCCTGGAGGCCCACGTAATACGCCTCCGGGTGCACCGGCACGGAGGCCTCGCCCACCGTGGAGCGGCCACTGCCGGCCTCGAAGACGCTGGCCTGTGCCACCAGCCTCGCCGGGCCCTTGAAGCCACCCGCGTCCTGCTGGGCCGGGCAGCGCACCAGCGTGCGGCCCTTCGCGTCCAGCTCGCCCTTCACCTGCCCCAGCACGGTGGCCTTGACCTCCGTGCCCTCCGGACGCCACACGCCATAGGCGTACTGGGCATTGTCCTTCGGGCTGAAGACGGACGGCACCAGCCGGCACGTCACCTCCACCGGGCTGCTCTCCGCCGAGCCGCCGAAGAGGTACGCGGCCTCCACCGTCAGCGGCACCTCCTCGCCTTGCAGGTAGCCGGGCTTCTCGGCGCGCGCCGTCACCTTCATGCGCTCGGGGACGAACTCCTCCACGTTGAGGCCGTACGAAGCGACCTGCTTGTCGGCGACGCTCAGCACCACGCGGTAGGCGCCCGTGTCCTGATAGGCCTCGAAGGGCACGTCCAGCGACACCAGGCCCGCCTCGTTCGTCTTCAGCGTCACCTTCTTCAGGTCGCGCTCGCGAGGGTCCACCACCTTCAGCACCACCGGCATGCCCGCGGGCGGCGCCACGTCGTCCTGTCCGCGCAGCACCGCCACCACGTGCGCGGTGTCTCCCGGGCGGTACACGCCGCGGTCCGAGTACACGGAGGCGCGGTAGGGCCTGTCGGAGCGGTACGGCTCGCCCTGCACGTCCGAGTTGGCGATCTCCGTCTTCAGCTCGCTGTACTTGAGGTAGGTGAACTCGTCGCCCTTGCGCGCGAGCAGGGCGAAGGGCTCGGCGGTGTCCACGCCCGGAGCGGGGACGGTGAGCTTGCAGCCGTCGGCGCCGCCGGTGGTGCAGCGGGTCACCACCTGGCCGCTCTTCTTCACCAGGGACACCTCGACGCCGGACAGCGGCTCGGTGGTCTCCATGCCGAGCGCCCAGACCCAGACCTCCTCCTTCGCGTCCGAGCCCCTGGGCGCCAGGCCCCGCTTGGCCACGAGGCTCAGGTCCGTGAGGAGGATGCGCGAGGCCGCCGACTTTCCTCCATGGCCCGAGGCGGTGATCTCCACCAGGCCCTTGGTGCTGGCGGGCACGAGGCTGCCCACGTCGAGCCAGGTGGTGGCCAGCGTGTCCTGGGCACCCTGCACCGGCATCTGCTTGCGCAGCAGCACGTTGGAGGTGCGCTCGTCGGCGGCCTCCTGGCCGTCCGAGCTCATCCAGAAGAGGAGGTTCTCCTGGGGCACGTGCCGCACGACGAGCTCCACCGCATCCAGGTTGAGGTGGTTGAGGGGCAGGTTGCGCCAGGCGCTGCGCGGCAGGTAGCGGCCGGTGGTGCCGAAGCTGAGCTGCGGGCTGCGCGCGGAGATGGAGAAGGAGCGCTCGTAGGTGGACAGCAGGGTGCCCCCCGTCGTCGAGACGGCGCCCGCGTCGATGCGCATGGCGTAGGAGCCACGCTTGAAATCACCGAAGACGCGGAAGCCCCAGCGCGAGGGTGACACGGAGAGCTTCACCGGCGGGTTGAAGTGGATGGCCTCCTCGGCCACGTCGTCATCCAGGCTGCAACGGTCCCCACCGTTGCCGTAGTAGTCGTAATCCTCCTCGCCCTCCTCCTGGCTGCGCTCCGCTTCGCTGGCCACCTCGCGGCAACGGACCTCGATGTAGTGGCCGGTGGCGCCCTCCTGCACATAGGCGTTGGTGATGTCGAGGCGCTTGCCGACGAGCAGCTTGAAGGAGCCCTCGCCCGCGGGAGCGGTGCCCCCGTTGCGGACGGTGGAGGTCAGACCCGGCTTGAGGGAGAAGCGCACCTCGGAGCCCGGCTTGAGGCTCGCGCCGCCGAGCGCGGCGACGACGGTGTTCCGGTCCGTGGGCAACGTGCGCAGCTTCACGTCGGACAGCGCCTTGCCGTCCACGGAGAAGGCGATGAAGCGGCGCACGGTGGCCACGTCCACGGGGCCGGAGAAGACGAGGTCCGTCTCCACCTTGCCCTTCTTCACGTCCATCTGCCGGGGAGACAGGCGCAGGAAGGTGAAGGCGGGCGTGGTGAAGGAGCGGCTCCACTCACCCGAGGCCTTGGGCTTCACCACGGTGCCATCGCCCAGCTCCAGCGCGTCGAGGGAGACGGTGTACCCGGTCTTGAAGGCGAAGCTGTCGCGCGGGGTGAAGACGAGCGTGGAGCCGCTGCGGAAGGTCAGCGAGCCCGGCACGTCCGGCGTGACGGTGACGACGGTGCCCTTGCGCACCTCGTTGTCCTCGGGAGCCACCGCGCGGGGGAATTCGAGCACCACCTCGCGCGGCACCATGCCCTCGGAGCCGAGCTCACGGATGACGGGGGAGAGGGACTCGGCCGAGGGCGGGGTGCTCGGCGTGGACGTGCCGCTGGCCGAGGCACCCGGCGTGGAGGCCGGAGTGGACGGCTGCGGGGTGTTCTTGGACTCGTCCTTCTTGCAACCGGCGAGCGCGCCCACCAGCAGTGCCGCCAACAACCAACATGCCCTGCTCGCGCGGGACGACTTCGGGATCGGGACAGACCGCGGACCCATGGAACCTCATGTAGAGGGGATGTGGATGGAAGCACACGGCCCGAGCGCGTCCCCCCACGCGTCCGAGCGCCCACACGGTGGCCGGCGAGCCTTGGCCCGGCTCGACCTGGGTGGGACATTGGAAATCAGTGGAGACGCTAGGGCGGCTCGTGGGGGGAGGTCAACGACGGGAGAGGCCGCGTTAAGGTGCGCGCCCCATGCCCCTGCCCATCCGACTCGTGCTGCTGCGCCCACGCAACGCGGAGAACCTCGGTGCCGCCGCCCGCGCCATGAAGAACTGCGGGCTGTCCGAGTGGACCTGGGTCCACCCCGAGGCCGAGGACCTCGCCCCCGCGCGCCGGCTCGCCGTCCACGCCGAGGACGTGCTGGAGGCCGCTGGCCGCGCGGACTCGCTCGATGCCGCCGTGGCCGATTGCGTCTGGGTGGTGGGCACCAGCTCGCGCAAGGTCGAGGGCAAGCGGCGGCTGTCCCCCCGGGCCGTGGCCGAGGAGATGGTGCAACGCGCCGCCCAGGGCCCGGTGGCGCTCGTCTTCGGGGATGAGCGCAGCGGGCTCACCAACGCCGAGGTCGAGCGCTGCCACGACCTGTCCGCCGTCCCCACCGCTCCCGAGCAGCCCTCCATCAACCTCGCCCAGGCCGTGTTGCTGTACGCCTATGAGCTGCGGATGGCCTCGCTGGCCGCCTCGCCTCCTCCGGCCGCTCCCCTCCCCGTGGCCGCCACGGATACCGAGCTGGCGCTGGTGGAGTCCGCTCTGGAGGAGACCCTCGTCGCCGGGAAGTTCCTCGTGGATGAGAATCCCCAGGGCCGCACCGGGCTCCGGGACCTGTTCGCCCCACTCCGGCGCTCCCGGCTCACGCGCAAGGAGGCGCGCTTGTGGCTCGCCGCCCTGCATACGTTGGCGAAACGGCTTCGCTCGAGGGGCTCGGGGGGGTGACCCTCACCCTGGCCCTCTCCCGGAGGGAGAGGGAGTTAGCGCCCCGTTCCCAGGAGCTTCGACAGCAGCTTCGGGTCGTCCGGAATCAGCCCCGCCTTCGGCAGCCTCCTCAGCAGTTCCTTCCAACGCGCGTCCATCTTGTACGTCTTCTGGAAGAGCGGCACCGCCTCGTCCACCTTCCCCACGTTGACGAGCGACACCGCGTGCCAGAACACCATCTCCGCGTTCCCCGGCGCCAAGGCCTCCGCCGCCGAGTACGCCTTGAGCGCCGCGTCCGTCTCCTTGCGCTCGACGGCCAGGTCCCCCTCGTTCATCAGGTTGTAGGCCCGCTGCAGGGTCACCAGCCGGCGCAGCTCCTTGAGTGGCGCGGGGTGATCGTCCACCCGCAGGTCGAACCGGCGGTCCGCCCAGGGACGCCCCGTCGGCTTCCCCGACACCACGATGAGCGCAGCGGACTGCCGACCCCGGATGTCGCCTCCCTGTGCCTCCGCCGCCTCGAGCGCCGCCAACATCCGCTCGGCCAGGTCGCCCTTCGCCTCCCGGAAGGCCTTGGCCATCGCCGGCCACACGGTGTCCTTCTCCATCATGTTGGCCTGCACGGAGAAGTTCTCCCCCACGACGTGGCCCGCGGCGGTGATGCACTTCTCCCCCGTGTGGGCCGACACCTTGCCTTGCGCGTCGATCATCGCCACCTGCCGCACCTGGCTCGCCGAGTCCGCGGCCAGCAGCCCCGCCAGGGCCTCGGTGGCACTCCGGCCCGCGCGCATCAGGTCCAACCCAAGCTTCCCGTAGGTCGGATCCACGAAGGACTGGGTCGCCACTGCTCCCACGCCCGCCTCGGCCCAGGGAACCGTCGAGCCCACCGAGAACCAGTGCGACTGCACCGCCACGCCCAGCTCTCCCGTTTCGGGGTCGCGCGCCACGATGGAGTAGGTGTGAACGGGACGCTTGGGAACAGGAGCGGGCTCGGCGGCGAGAGCCGGCACCGCGAGCAGGATGAGCGGCAGGATGGAGCGCACCAGGTGACCTCCAGGGATGGGGGCCGGGGAGCCTGGGCGAGCGGGCGTCCGGAGGCAAGCCGGCTCCTCCTCCCGGCCATCCGGCGAGCAGCCAGGAAGCGTCCCCCGTGAAGCGGGCTCCAGGTCCCTACCTTCTCTGAAGATTCCACACGGGAAGGAGCGAACCATGCGGCACATGCCTTATGAGCGGATGGTGGTGGGGGACGGGGCGGACGACACGCCGGAGAACCCCCCCAGCCGGGAGGCGCCCGCCGAGAAGGAGAACGGGCCGAAGCGCACCCCCAACGCCGCCGAGGGCACCGATGGCGGGGAGCGGCGCATGCCCCAGGGCGAGCCCGGCCCGACTCCCGGCTCGGCCGAAGGCGGTGCGTTCGACGAACCGTCGCGGCACTGACTGGCGGCCGTTACAGTGCCCCGAGCATGCCCCGCAAACCACCCGCCCGCCGCCCCCCTGCCTCCCCTTCCAAGCACGTCCACCCCGGACGATGGGAGGGCAAGGCGAAACCGGACTGGCTCTCGCGTGCACTCGCGCGGGCCGGGGTGCTTCCTCAAGAAGAAGCGGAGGAGGCCATCCAGGCGGGCCGGGTCTCGGTGAATGGGCGGGTGGTGAAACAGCCCCTGGCCCCGGTCCCCCAGGGGGCCAGCGTACGCGTGGACGGTCTGCCCGTGTCGCTCGAGGCGCCCACCCGGGTGCTCGTCTTCCACAAGCCGGCTGAGCTGCTCACCTCCACGGTGGGCCAGCACGGGGTGGGCACCGTCTACGAGAGGCTCCTGCCCCAACTGCCCCCGGAGCTGGCCGGCTTCACCTGGCACGCGGTGGGCCGGTTGGACCGGGGCACCACTGGGCTGCTCCTCTTCACCAATGACGACAAGCTGGTGACCCACGTCACTTCACCCGAGACGCACCTGACGAAGCGGTACGTGGCCACGGTCTTCAGCGAGGCGGACGAGGAGCGGGTGGAGCCGCTGCGCCGGGGGGTGCAATTGGAGGATGGCCCGGCCCGGCCGGCGAAGGTGCGGGTACGCGATGCGCACACCGTGGAGGTGACCGTCACGGAGGGCCGCAACCACCAGGTGAAGCGGATGCTGGGAGCGGTGGGTTTGCCCGTGCGAGCCCTGCATCGCGAGGCGGTGGGAGGCGTGGAGCTGGACGTGCCCGAGGGCGCCTTCCGGCTCCTCACCGACGCCGAGGTCTCCGAGGGCCTCCGCTACACCCCATCCCTTCTCCCTCCGGGAGAGGGTTAGGGTGAGGGTACCTGCCCCCGTTCTCCAACCCGTGGAGCGGAGGGACTGGGGGAACCCGAGTGCACCCCATACCCTCACCCCGTCCCTCTCCCAGGGGGAGAGGGTCCAACCTGGTTCCTCACCGTGCGTGTCCCCTCTCCCTCTGGGAGAGGGCCAGGGTGAGGGTCTACCCCTGCGAACCCCGCTCCGAGTCCGTCCTCAGGACTGCCGCTTCAGGCTGCCCACGGTGAGGCCCGCCTCACGAGGCTGCACCCGGTTGATCTCATCGGCCCGGGAACGGGCCACCGCCGGAGCACTGGAAGGAGCCCGCGCGCTCGCGGCCGGAGGGGTCCGTGGAGCGGAGGGCGCGGACGCCGGGCTCTGCCCGGAGGCGCCCCCGAGCAACTCCTGGATTCGCGCCCAACGGACCTTCTCCTCGGCCATGAGGCGCTGGAGCTCCTCGCGGGCGCTGGCGTCCTGCAGCTCGCCGGCCGCGGCGGTGAGCCGCTCCAGGAAGGGCATCAGGTAGCCAATGTCCCTATCGAATCCACTCGGCTTCGCCATGTGACTCCTCCCCTCCCAGGCAGCCACCCGGGGGTGTCCTCCTACCCTTACCCCCGGAAATCCCTGGGGGCGACAGAAGTATTCAGGTGGCTTCAGGGTTATGACACGGCGAATGTAGGCGGGGCTCCTCCAGCGGCCCAGCACCCGGGGGGGCTTCCCCTTGGGCTTGAGAGGGAGTAGACGGCTCCCCGGCTCCATGCCGATTTGGCTGGAAACTTCAAGCGGCGGGAAGTAAGGGCGCCCCCTGCCCTGTTCTCGCAGGACTTCAATACAGCAGAAGGACCGACTCTCGTGGCCTCCCAAGTTCCCATCGAAAAGGTTCGTAACATCGGTATCTCCGCCCACATCGACTCGGGCAAGACGACGCTCTCCGAGCGCATCCTCTTCTATACGGGCCGCATCCACGAGATCCACGAGGTCCGTGGCAAGGACGGCGTCGGCGCGAAGATGGACTCGATGGATCTGGAGCGTGAGAAGGGCATCACGATCCAGTCTGCCGCCACCTACGCCATGTGGGGCGAGTACAACATCAACCTGATCGACACCCCGGGACACGTGGACTTCACCATCGAGGTGGAGCGCTCCCTGCGCGTGCTCGACGGCGCCATCCTCGTGCTCTGCTCGGTGTCCGGCGTTCAGTCCCAGTCCATCACGGTGGACCGGCAGATGAAGCGCTACAAGGTTCCCCGCATCGCGTTCGTCAACAAGATGGACCGCGCGGGCGCCAACTACGAGCGCGTGGCCGCCCAGCTGAAGGAGAAGCTGAGCCACCACCCGGTGCGCCTCCAGGTCCCGATCGGGGCCGAGGATCGCTTCCAGGGCCTCGTCGACCTCATCCAGATGAAGGCCTTCTACTTCGACGGTGAGAGCGGCGAGACCATCCGCGAGGAGGCCATCCCCGCCGACCTGGTCGAGAAGGCCAAGGCCGACCGTCTGGAGATGATCGAGAAGGTCGCCGAGGTGGACGACGAGCTGGGTGAGCTGTTCCTGGCCGACGCCGCCATCAGCAACGAGCAGCTCATGGCCGCCATCCGCCGCGCCACCATCGCGCTGAAGATGACGCCCGTCATGTGCGGCTCGGCCTACAAGAACAAGGGCGTGCAGCTGCTGCTCAACGCCATCTGCTCGTTCCTGCCCAACCCGGCCGAGGTCACCAACGAGGCCCTGGACCAGAAGAACGCCGAGGCGAAGGTCGTCCTCGAGTCCAACCCGGACAAGCCCTTCGTGGGCCTGGCGTTCAAGCTGGAGGACGGTCGCTACGGTCAGCTGACCTACATGCGCATCTACCAGGGCAAGGTGAGCAAGGGTGACTTCATCGTCAACCAGGCCAACCAGAAGAAGGTCAAGGTCCCGCGTCTCGTCCGCATGCACTCGAACGAGATGAACGACATCAACGACGCGCGTGCCGGTGACATCGTCGCCCTCTTCGGCGTCGAGTGCGCCTCCGGCGACACGTTCACCGACGGCACCGTGCAGTACACGATGACGTCCATGTTCGTGCCGGACGCCGTCATCTCGCTCGCGGTGAGCCCGAAGAACCGCGACGCCCAGGCCAACTTCTCCAAGGCCCTCAACCGCTTCACCAAGGAGGATCCGACCTTCCGCGTGAACCGTGACGAGGAGTCCGGCCAGACGATCATCCGCGGCATGGGTGAGCTGCACCTGGAGATCTACATCGAGCGCATGAAGCGCGAGTACAACTGCGAGGTGGTGGCCGGTAAGCCGCAGGTGGCCTACCGCGAGACCATCTCCCAGAAGGGCGAGTTCTACTACACGCACAAGAAGCAGACCGGTGGTTCCGGTCAGTTCGCGCGCGTGTGCGGCTACGTGGAGCCCCTGCCGGCCGACGCCGTGCAGCAGTACGAGTTCGTGGACGACATCGTGGGCGGCTCCATCCCCCGCGAGTTCATCCCCGCGTGCGACAAGGGCTTCCAGGAGGCCATCAAGAAGGGCAGCCTCATCGGCTTCCCCGTGGTGGGTGTGCGCGTGGTCATCAACGACGGCGCCTTCCACGCGGTGGACTCGTCCGAGCAGGCGTTCAAGACCGCCGCCATCATGGGCTTCCGCGAGGGCTACGCGGCCGCCAAGCCGATCATCCTCGAGCCGATGATGAAGGTGGAGGTCCAGGCTCCCGAGGACTTCCAGGGCTCGGTGGTCGGACAGATCAACCAGCGCCGTGGCACCATCCTCGAGTCCAGCACGGCCGAGGGTTACGTGACGGTGGTGGCCGAAGTGCCGCTGAACACCATGTTCGGCTACTCCACGGACCTGCGCTCGGCGACCCAGGGCAAGGGCGAGTACACGATGGAGTTCGCCAAGTACTCTCCGGTGCCGCGCAATGAGGCCGAGGCTCTCATGGCGCAGTACAAGGAGAAGCAGGCGGCCGAGCAGGCGGCGCGTAAGTAGTGAAGAGCGCCAAGGCCTGACAATTCCAGGCTGTTGAAGGAGGCGCCTCCCCCGGGGGCGCCTTCTTTATTTTCCCGGGCCCGGCTTTCCCCGTTGTCCGCCGGGCCCTTCCGGGGCTTCCCCGAGAACCTATGACTTTCGAAGATCTGAAGCTCGCCGAACCCCTGCTGCGCGCCGTGAAGGCCGAGGGTTACACCTCCCCCACCCCCATCCAGACCCAGGCCATCCCCCATGTCCTCGAGGGCAAGGATGTGCTCGGCTGCGCGCAGACGGGTACCGGCAAGACGGCGGCATTCACGCTGCCCATCCTCCAGCGGCTCTCCGTCGGCCGCCCCCCTCCCCCCGCTCGCGGGCGCCCCATCCGCGCGCTCGTGCTCAGCCCCACGCGCGAGCTGGCCGCGCAGATTGGTGACAGCGTCCGTGCCTACGGCCGCTACACCGGCATCACCTCCGCCGTCATCTTCGGCGGCGTGGGCCAGAACGCCCAGGAGCAGGCGCTCCGCAATGGCGTGGACATCCTCGTGGCCACGCCCGGCCGCCTGTTGGATCTGATGCAGCAGGGCTTCGTGTCCTACAAGTCGCTGGAGGTCTTCGTCCTCGACGAGGCCGACCGGATGCTGGACATGGGCTTCATCCATGACGTGAAGCGCGTCATCGCGGCGCTGCCCAAGAAGCGGCAGACGCTCTTCTTCTCGGCCACCATGCCGCCGGAGATCCAGGGGCTGGCCAACAGCATCCTGACGAACCCGGTGCGCGTCGAGGTGGCGCCGGTGGCCACCACGGCGGAGACCATCGATCAGAGGCTGTACTTCGTGGAGAAGGAGCAGAAGCGCGGCCTGCTGGTGCACCTGCTGCAGACGGATCGCGACATCCAGCGGGTGCTCGTCTTCACGCGCACCAAGCACGGCGCGAACCGGGTGGCCAAGCAGCTGGAGGCGGCGGGCATCGGCGCGGAGCCCATCCACGGCAACAAGAGCCAGAACGCGCGCGAGCGGGCGCTGGCGGCCTTCAAGTCCGGCGCCTGCCGGGTGCTGGTGGCCACGGACATCGCCGCGCGGGGCATCGACATCGACGGCATCACCCACGTCATCAACTTCGACCTGCCCAACATCCCGGAGACGTACGTGCACCGCATCGGCCGCACCGGCCGGGCGGGCGCCGCGGGCATCGCCCTCTCCTTCTGCGACACCGAGGAGCGCGCGTACCTGAAGGACATCGAGCGCACCATCCGCCGGCGCGTGCCGGTGGTGGAGGCCCATCCGCACCGCTCGGGCCAGCCGGCCCCGGCGCCCACGTCGCTCGAGCCAGCACCGGGCCGAGGCCAGCAGTCCCAGCCGGGAAGCGGGCCGATGGTCCGTGCGCGGCCCCAGCCCAATCCCGGCCAGGGCCGTGGCGAGCAGCGGGGCCCTGGTGACAGGGGCGGTCGCCGCCGTCGCGGTGGCCAGGGGGGTGGACGCGGCGGGAACGCGGGAGCTCCCCGGAGTGACCGGCCGTCCGGCCAGCAGACCCAGTCGGGGCAGCGTCCCCCGGCCGCGGCCCCCGCGGCACCGGCCGCCGTTTCTCAGAGGCCTCGCGCGCCCAAGTGGCTGTAAAGAAGCACCCGCGACGAGAACCTCCGCATTCCCCTCGAGGCACCACCCGTGACCCTGCTCCGCGCCGCCGACGTCCAACTCTCCTTCGGCAGCCGTACCGTCTTCCAGGGCCTGACGCTCACCATCGAAGAAGGTGAGCGCGTGGGCCTCGTGGGAGTGAACGGCTCCGGCAAGTCCTCGCTGATGAAGATATTGGCCGGCGTGGCGCGCGCGGACGCGGGGGAGCTGCAGCTCCGCCGGGGCGCGCGCGTCACCTACCTGCCGCAGGAGCCCGAGTTCCCCCCGGGCGCCACGGTGGCCTCGGAGCTGAGCGTGGCCCAGGGTCCCCTCAAGGAGGCCCTGGCCGCGCAGGCCGAGCTCACCCGCCGCCTGGAGACCACGCCCGCCGAGGCGCAGGGCAAGCTGATGGAGCAGCTCGCGACGCTGTCGGACCGCATCGAGCAGCTGGGCGGCTGGGACACGGAGCACCACGCGAAGACGCTGTTGGACCGGCTGGGCGTGAAGGACTGGGACCGGCCCGTGGCCGAGCTCTCCGGAGGCCTGCGCAAGCGCGTGGCCATCGCCCGCGCGCTGCTCACGCGGCCGGACATGTTGATGCTGGACGAGCCCACCAACCACCTGGACGCGGACACGGTGGACTGGCTGGAGGACGAGCTGGACAAGCTGCCCGGCTCGCTGCTGCTGGTGACGCACGACCGGTACTTCCTCGATGGCCTGGTGGACCGCATCGTGGAGATCCAACCGGGCGGGGGCGTCATCTCGTACCCGGGCAACTACGAAGCGTACGTGGAGCAGAAGCTGGTGGCGCAGGAGAACGCGGCCGTCGCCCAGCACAAGCGCGAGCGCTGGATCGCCCAGGAAGTGGCATGGCTGCGCAAGGGCCCCGAGGCGCGGCGCACCAAGAGCAAGGCGCGCATCGAGCGGGCGCGGAAGCTGATGGAGGAGAAGGGCTTCCAGCGGCCGAAGGTGGCGGGGTTGCAGGTGATGCAGGCGCCGCGGTTGGGCCACACCGTCATCGAGGCCGAGGGCGTGCGCAAGTCCTACGGCGAGCGCAACGTGCTCAAGGGCGTGGACCTGCTGCTCCAGCGCGGCGAGCGCGTGGGCCTGGTGGGCCCCAACGGCGTGGGGAAGACGACCTTCCTGCGGGTGCTGCTCGGGGAGCTGCCGCCGGACGCCGGCAAGGTGGTCATCGGGAAGAACACGAAGGTGGCGTACTACGACCAGACGCGCGCCTCGCTGGACCCGGAGCAGACGGTGTACGAGGCGGCCTCGCCTCGTGGGGACGACTGGGTGGAGCTGGGTGATCAACGGGTGGCGCTGCGCGACTACCTGGATGACCTGCTCTTCCCGGTGCCCATGCAGCGGATGAAGGTGAAGGCGCTGTCGGGCGGCGAGCGCAACCGGCTGCTGCTGGCGCGGCTCTTCCTGGAGGGCGCCAACGTCCTGGTGCTGGACGAGCCGACGAACGACCTGGACATCGTCACGCTGAACATCCTCGAGGGGCTGCTGCTGGGCTTCACGGGGAGCGTGCTGCTGGTGACGCACGACCGGTACTTCCTGGACAAGGTGGCGACGTCCATCCTGGCGTTCGAGGGAGACGGCAAGGTGGTGCGGTACGAGGGCAACTTCGCGATGTACCGGCGGCTGAAGGAGCAGGCCCAGGCACGAGCCGCGGCGGCGGCCCCGGCTCCGGTGGCGAAGAAGGCGGAGCCCGTGGTGGAGGCCAGGCCGACGCGCAAGCCAGGGAAGCTCTCGTACAAGGAGCAGCGAGAGCTGGATGGGATGGAGGCGGCGATCGAGGCGGCGGAGACGCGCAAGTCGGAGCTGGAAGCGCAGCTGGTGGATCCGAGCGTCTACTCCAGCGGAACGAAGGCGGCGGAGGTGCAGAAGGAGCTGGACGTGACGGCGGCGGAAGTGGAGCGCCTCTACACGCGCTGGCAGGAGTTGCAGAACCTGGCCGCCGGAGCCTGAATCTTTCAAGAAACTGTGTATGCCCCCTCTCCCTCTGGGAGAGGGCTGGGGTGAGGGTATCTCGCCCCCACTGAGGTCCCATGATTCGTCTCGACAACATCGGCAAGCAGCACGGACAGCAGATCCTCTTCGTTGAAGCCTCGGCACAGCTCAACAAGGGCGAGAAGGTGGGCCTGGTGGGCCCGAACGGAGCGGGCAAGTCCACCCTGTTCCGGATGGTGGTGCAGCAGGAGCATCCGGACGAGGGGCAGGTGTCCGTCGATCGCGGCGTGACCATCGGCTACTTCGACCAGGACGTGGGCGAGATGTCGGGGCAGAGCGCGGTGGCGGCGGTGATGGACGGAGCGGGGCCGGTGTCGGAGGTGGCGGCGGAGCTCAAGCAGCTCGAGGCGGCCATGGCGGATCCGGACCGCATGGACGAGATGGACAAGCTGGTGGAGCGCTTCGGGGTGGTGCAGGGGCGCTACGAGGAGCTGGGCGGGTACGCGCTGGAGGGGCGGGCGAGGGAGATCCTCTCGGGCCTGGGCTTCAGCGAGGAGATGATGGACGGGGACGTGGGGGCGCTGTCGGGCGGCTGGAAGATGCGCGTGGCGCTGGCGCGCATCCTGCTGATGCGGCCGGACGTGATGCTGCTGGACGAGCCGAGCAACCACCTGGACATCGAGTCGCTCATCTGGCTGGAGACGTTCCTCAAGGGGTACGAGGGCGCGCTGCTGATGACGAGCCACGATCGCGAGTTCATGAACCGCATCGTGACGAAGATCATCGAGATCGACGGCGGCGAGCTGACGACGTACTCGGGCAACTACGACTTCTACGAGCAGCAGCGGGCGCTGAACGAGAAGCACCAGCAGGCGCAGTACGAGCGCCAGCAGGCGATGCTCGCCAAGGAGCTGAAGTTCATCGAGCGGTTCAAGGCGCGGGCCTCGCACGCGGCACAGGTGCAGAGCCGGGTGAAGAAGCTGGAGAAGATCGAGAAGGTGGAGCCGCCGAAGCGCCGTCAGACGATGGTGTTCGAGTTCCAGCCGGCGCCGCGCTCGGGCGACGACGTGGCGAAGCTGGAGCGGGTGGTGAAGGGGTACGGCAAGCGGCGCATCTACAGCGGGCTGGACTTCCTGGTGCGGCGAGGCGAGCGCTGGTGCGTGATGGGCGTGAACGGCGCGGGCAAGTCGACGCTGCTGAAGCTGGTGGCGGGCGAGTCGCGGCCGGACGATGGAGCGGTGTCGCTCGGCGGCAGCGTGAAGATGGGCTACTTCGCGCAGCACGCGATGGAGCTGCTGAAGCCGGAGCAGACCGTCTACGACTCGCTGGTGGACAGGTTCCCCCGGGCCTCGCAGGGTTCGCTGCGCGCGCTGGCGGGGTGCTTCGGCTTCTCGGGCGATGAAATCGAGAAGAAGTGCCGGGTGCTGTCCGGAGGAGAGAAGGCGCGGCTGGTGCTGGCGCAGATGCTCTACGACCCGCCCAACTTCCTGGTGCTGGACGAGCCCACCAACCACCTGGACATGGCGACGAAGCAGATGCTCATCGCGGCGCTGGCCAACTACGAGGGCACGATGCTCTTCGTGAGCCACGACCGGCACTTCCTGGCCTCGCTGTCCAACCGGGTGCTCGAGCTGACGCCCGAGGGCATCCACCAGTACGGCGGTGGCTACACGGAGTACGTGGCGCGCACCGGCCACGAGGCCCCCGGCCTGCGCAGCTGAGAGTCCGCGAGCCCGGCTCAATGGCCGGGCTTGCGGCCCTCGACGTACAGCCAGCCGTTGCTGCGCGTGGGTTGTGCTTCGAGGCGCAGCTCGGTGAAGCCAGCCGCGTCCAGCATCCCCACCACCTCGGCGCTCGAGTAGACGCGAACCCCCGCCGACGACTCCAGGGTGTCTGACAGGTCCCCCGAGCGGGAGGCATCCCGGGTGTACTCCAGGGAGATCGCCACCCGGCCTCCGGGGACCAGGACACGGTGGATCTCCTCGAAGGCCGCCTTCGGATCGGGCCAGAAGTAGAGCGTCTCGATGGCGCACACCTTGTCGAAGGAGGCATCCGCGAAGGGCATGTGGCCCACATCGCCCATGCGCACCGACAGCTGGCCCGTGAGCACCCGGGCCCGGTTGCGCGAGAGGGCCTGGAAGACCATGGTCTCGGAGTGGTCGAGGCCCACCACGGAGCCACGCGACGCCAGGTGCGCCAGGAACTCGAGGGCCTTGCCAGCCCCGCAGCCGACATCCAGCACCCGATCATCGGGTTGGATGTCCATCTGCTCCAGCGTCCACTGCGTCACCGGGCCGTGCTCGAAGCTCATGACGTGGCCGATCAGACGCCCGAGCCAGCCGTCCGGCCGGCCGTAGAGGCCGACGAGCGAGCGGTTGAGGCCCGGAATGTTCCACGAAAGAAGGGTATCGAACACATAGGTGGGCAGCTCGTGAAGCGTGGGCAGCTTCAGTTCGAGCATCGGGGAGGGAGTCATACGGGTCTCCTGTCACGCGGTCCGGCACGAGGGCACTGACGCTGCTTGCGCAGGAGGGAGTCACACCTCTTGGATTGTGACCCAGGCTTCGCCGGAGCACGGAGGCCTGACCACCTGCCTGCACCGTGAGAACGCCAGACCGCCCATTTCTTCCCGGCTCCCCTGCCCCCCTCGGGAACGACACGACTCCGCCCATGCGCGGGGTACGTCGGTGGGTTACAAGCCTCGTATGCTCCGCCGCACTTCGCTCGCCCTCTTCAGCCTCACCCTGTCCGCCTGCTCCACCACCCAGCAGGGCAACACCCGTCAGGTGATGGAGCGCGTCGACAAGAGGTTCCTCACCCGGGAACAGTGCCAGCCCACGCGCACGGCCTCCCTCGCCCATGACCAGGTCTCCGGGCTCGACGGGCTGCCCAGGTCCCTTCGAGACCGGCTGCTCGCGGAGCTCCCCTTGGAAGCCGTCGGGAGCACGAAGTCCGCGCAGTGCCAGGAGGCCGCCGCCCGGCTCCTCGAGGACCGGCTTCGCGGACTCTGCTGGATGGAAGCTCGCGTGATGCTTCAGGGCGAGGCCAGCTCACCCGCCGCCCAGCCCCGCCTGAATGTCCAGCTCGGGGCGCCCTATCAGGTCGACACCATCATCTGGGTCACCCTGGACAGGAACGCGACGGTGTCTCCCGACCGCGTCATCGAGACGGCCAGGAGCGCGCTCCCCAAGGACAAGGCCTGCACGGTGCGGACGCTCGAGGACATCCGGGCGAGCGTCTCCAAGCTGGGGACGTTCCATCAGGTGCTGGTGGAGCCGGGTCCTCCCAACACCGAGAACAAGACCGTCCCCGTCGTCGTCAACATCAACGAGAAGGCTCCTGCCACCCCGAAGGCGCAGGAGCCGATCCCGGACAAGA
Source organism: Archangium lipolyticum (assembly GCF_024623785.1). Classification (NCBI taxonomy): domain Bacteria; kingdom Pseudomonadati; phylum Myxococcota; class Myxococcia; order Myxococcales; family Archangiaceae; genus Archangium; species Archangium lipolyticum. The sequence goes on along the minus strand of NZ_JANKBZ010000007.1, from coordinate 337,363 downwards.
AGTGAGTCAGTTGTTCCGAGCCGCGTCCTGCTCCTGGTTGAACCAGCGGGACCACGCGTCCACCACTTCGCCGGACGGGTTGTTGATGGACTTGGGGCTGAGGATGTTGGCGAAGGTGTAGGCCTCGGACTCCAGCTTCTTCTTGTCCACGACGTAGTGCCCCTGGGCGTCGCGCAGCGGCTGCCCCCTGTCATCCCGCTGGATGTAGCGGCTGTGGGTGGCGTACTCGTCGATGCGGTTCTGGTACTGGCCCTTGCCGTAGTAGTCCCCCAGGACCTGGGTGAGGCTCTGGTTGGGGTTCTGCGCCAGACGGTTGGCGAGGTTGAGCCCGTCGATGTCGCCGTACCAGTCCTCCTTGCCCTCGTTGCCGATGGCGGTGTCGGCGCGAGCGGCCGCGTTGTCACCCCGGGCGGTGTTCTTGATGGCCGAGGCCACATCGCCCGTGAGGGTGACGGTCTGGAGGTTGAAGGGGTTCGGGATGCGGGTCGGAGGAAGGGTCGGGAGCAGGTAGTTGTCGGGGACGCGCTTCTCGTTCACCTGCCAGTCGAGCGCACAGGCCACGTGGCCCATGTCCACCTCCTGCCCGTCCGGCGTACGCATGCGGCCGCTGTAGCCGCCGACCGCCACGCCGCTGCTGTAGTCCGGGGAATGCGGCAGGCCCGCGGCGTTGATGGCTCCCTCCGAGGCCCCGAACGGCGTGCCCCCGCCCACGTTCCAGACCGGGCTGTTGTAATAGGTCTGCCGTGCGATGGTGGCCGCCGCGCTCTTCCCCATCGTCTTCTCGAGCTCCCCCATCCGGTCCATGAAGACGGTGAAGCGCGCACGCTCCACGGCCTCGGCGGGCTGGGCCCGCTCCACGTTCTCCAGGGTGGAGATCCGAGCCTTCAGCTCGTTGATTTTCTTCTCCTCGTCGTTGTCGCCCCCGGTGATGGCATCCCGGGCCTTCTCGAGCGGGTTGCGGTTCTCCAGCTCGAGCTGCACACGGCCCAGCTCCTGGCGCAGGCCGGACAGCTCGCGCTGGGTCTTCAGGGCCTCCCGGTACGCCGGGTCATTGCCCACCTGGGCGACGCCGCCGGCCTTCGCCGCCTTCGCACCGGCCCCGGCCCCCTCGAAGCCATCGCGGAACACCGTCTGGGGCGCGGGCGCCTTCTCCGCCTTCACCTGATTGCCCGTCTTGGCGGTGACGGGCGCCTCGCCACCAGCCGCCTTGGACTTGGAGCTGATCTCGGGCGAGGGGATGGAAACGGGCTTCCTGGTGGACGAGACGAAGCTCACGGGGGGGTCCTTTCGTGAAGGCAGGGTATCCGGGACTCATTATCGGACCCGCCCCACGAAAGTTTCCTACTTGGGCATCACCCCGAAGGCCTTGAGCATCGCCACGGCGATGCCCATGAGGCTCTCACCCGCGATGAAGCCCGAGCTCACCGGGAGCACCGTGGCCTCGGCCAGCTGGGCCTTCTTGCGGCGCAGCACCTCGGCGATGGCCGCGCCGATGAAGAAGCTGATGGAGCTGGCGCCCGGAATCACGATGGCCAGCCCCAGGCCCGACGCCGAGGGAATGAACGGCTTGGCCTTCTTCGGGGCCCAGCGGTCCAGCAGCACCAGCGCCACGCCCAGCGCCAGGCCGCACAGGGCGCCGATGCGCGAGGACGTGTGCAGCGAGCCCACCCCGTTGACGAGCATCTTCGACACGCCGGCCCACACCAGCGAGGAAGGCGCGGGGAACTCCTCGGTGCCCAGCACCTCGGCGCTCGGCACCAGCAGGTTGAAGGCGGGCACCACCACGGCGGCACCGGCCACCAGGCCGAAGAGCTGCGCGAAGAACTGCTTGCGCGGGTCGGCGCCGAGCAGCCACCCGGTCTTGAGGTTCGTGAGCAGGTCCGCCGCGTGCAGGCCCACCCCGCCCGTGGCGTTGGCGCTCATCACGTTGGCCGCGAGATTGCCGGGCAGCAGGCCGCCATAGAGGAGCTGGGTCACCGGCCCGAGCGCCTTGGTGGGCGTGGTGTCCGTCTCTCCGGTGACACGCGCGGCGATGACGCCCATCACCACGGACAGCGGCATGGCGATGACGCCCGCCCACCACGGAATCTGGAAGAGGTACGCCATCAGGAACACGGCCACCGGGCCCAGCACCAGGAAGCCCAGGGGGAACCAGGTGGGCGGGCACTCGACGTCGGCGAGCACATCCTTCTCCTCCTCGCCCTTCTTCCCGAAGAGGCCCGAGAGCGCCTTGAACGACCTGGCCACGCTGCGCCACTGGAAGGCGAAGGACAGCAGGCCCGAGGACACGAGCACCGAGGCCCCCGTCCACAGCGCCCAGGAGTTGATGGCCTTGTACGACACCTCGGGGATGACGCCGCGGCTGACCATCTCCGGGGCGAGGAAGCCGTAGGTGAGGAAGGCGCCCAGCAGCATGGACCAGCCCGTCTTGAAGCTCACCAGCGCCCCGGCGCCCACGAGCAGCAGGCTCAGGTCGAACGAGAGCGTCCACGCCCCCGCGGGCTTGCCGCCGATGGTGAAGGGCAGGCTCACCTTCGCGGGGAGGTTCCACGCCAGCCACGAGGCCTTGGCGTCCCGCCAGAACGCGATGACGGCCCCGATCAGGCCCGCGACGCCGAGGTAGCGCGCCTTGCCGCGTGAGCGCGCGTCATGTCCGTGGAGCGCCTGGAGCGTCTCGGCGGTGGCGGTGCCCGTGGGGAACGGGAGCTGCTCGATGTTGATGAGCTGGCGCTTGATGGGGATGGCGGCGAAGACGCCCAGGGCGGACACCACCGCGAACCACGCCACCAGCCACCCGGTGGAGGGCAGCGCTCCGGTGAGCATCAGCAGCGCGGGCACGGCGGCCATGTTGCCACCGCCCGTCATGTACCCCGCCCCCGAGGCCACCGAGCCCACGGCGTTGTTCTCGAGCGCGCTGACCTCCGTCTTCACCAGCCCCACGGCCCGCAGGGCGCCGAAGGTGGCGAAGGAGAGGATGCACGCGGTGATGGTGACGCCCAGGCTCCAGCCCGTCTTGAGGATGACGTACAGGTTGGAGAGGCACATCACCGCGCCGATCAGCATACCGGCGATGACGGCGCGCACGGTGAGCTGGCGCACGCCGGCCTTGTAGACGTTCTCGAGCCAGTACCGCTCCGGATCCTGGGCGGCCGTGGCGGGCGCCCGGGGGGGCGCGGAATCGGGCTCGGGCTTGAGCTGGAGCTGCTGGGGCGAGGGCGAAACGGGCTGGCTCATGGGGAGCGCCACCTTACCGGAACACCCCCTACCCCACGAGTGGGTATCTCGCCCTTCCGGACCGCCCGCTCAGTGAGCGCCGCCCGGACCGTGGGCGTGACCGTGCTCCAGCTCCTCGGTGGTGGCCTGACGCACCTCACGCACCGTCACGTCGAAGTGGAGCGTCTTGCCCGCCAGCGGGTGGTTGAGGTCCACCACCACCTGATCGCCCTTCAGCTCGCGGATGGTGATGGGGATGACGTCCCCGCCCTCCGTCTGCGCGGAGATGGTCATGCCCGGCTGGAGCTGGGCATTGGGGGGGAACATGTCGCGGGGCACCGTCTGGAGGCCGCGCGGATCGTGCTCGCCGTACCCCTGGGAGGGAGCCACGACCACCTTCTTCGATTCACCGGAGCCCATGCCCTCCAGCTGCCCCTCGAGCCCCGGGACGATCTGCCCCCGGCCATGCAGGTAGGAGAGCGGCTGCCCGGGCTCACTCTCGTCGACGACCTTCCCGTCACCGAGGTGCAACCGGTACTCCAATGAGACGACGCTGTCCTTGGACACCTTCATAGTGGCTGCTCCTTCTTTGCTACGGGTATGGGACGACAAGGAGGCGAGGGGCAACCCTTGCCCCCTGGCACGCTCAGGAGGCTGACGAGTCGGGTTCGAGCCGGGCCTCCTCGGCCTCGGCCGCGAGCGCGGGCTCACCGCGGGACACGTAGACGGCGGCGGCCAGGTCCCCCGTCACGTTGAGCGTGGTGCGGCACATGTCGAGGAAGCGGTCCACGCCGAGCACCAGGGCCAGTCCCTCGGGAGGAATCTTGAAGAGGCCCAGGATCATCGCGATGACCGGGATGGAGCCGGCCGGCACGCCCGCGGTGCCGATGCCCGCCAGCACGCAGATGAACATCACCACCGCCTGGTCCGCGAGGCTCAGGTGCACACCGAACACCTGCGCCAGGAAGAGCACGGTGACTCCCTCGAAGAGCGCGGTGCCATTCTGGTTCATCGCCGAGCCGGCGGTGAGCACGAAGCGCGACACGTTGCGCGGCAGCTTGAGGTTCTCCTCGGCCACCTTGAGCGCGGTGGGCAGCGTGGCGCTGGAGGACGCCGTGGAGAAGGCGGTGACGATGGCCAGGCGGCAGTCGCGGAAGAAGGTCAGCGGGTTGCGCCCGCCGAGGAAACGCACCGACAGCGAGTACACGCCGAACATGTGCAGCCCGAGCGCCAGCAGCACCACGCCCACGTAGGAGGCCACCTGCATCAGCACGCCGATGCCCAGGCGCGCCATCATGCTGAAGAGCAGCGCTCCCACGCCGTAGGGCGCCAGCTTCAGCACCCCGTCGATGAGCCTCATCATCACGTCGTGCAGGCCCTGGATCGTCTCCCGCAGCCGCTGCGCGCCCTCCGTGGGCGTCAGGGCCAGCCCCAGGCCGAAGATGAGCGAGAAGACGATGAGGGCGATCATGTCCCCGTCCGCCGCCGCCTTCAGCGGGTTGCTGGGAATCATGGCGGCGATGAGCGAGGGCACCGAGGTGTTGCTCGGGGTGGGGGCCGCCTGCACCGAGGTGCCCTTCACCGCCAGCGCGCGGGCCTCCTCGCTCAGTCCGAGGCCTGGCTTGAGCGTGTTGACCAGCAGCAGCCCGATGAGCACCGCGATGCTGGAGACCACCACGGTGTAGCCCATGGTCCGCAGGCCCAGCCGGCCGAGTTGCTTCAGGTCCAGCTCGCACACGCCCATCACCAGCGCGGAGAAGAGCAGCGGCACCACCAGCATCAGCAGCAACCGCAGGAAGAGCTGCCCCGCCAGGGCGGTGATGTTCGTCACCACCCAGTCGAGCCATGGCGCCCCCGCGGCCAGGGTGTTGGCGGCGATGCCCGCCACGGTGCCGATGACGATGCCCAGGAGCATCTTCTGGTGCTGCTTCATCCGAGTGCCTCTTCGCATGTGGCTGGGGAGACGAACCCCTCGAGACCCAGGGGGGTTCCGCAGCCTACCGATGATTCCCGGTGGCGGATACCTTGTCAGCGGGTGTGTTGGTTTCCGGCCGACTCCTCGCCTCCCGGGCCAGCTCGCTCGCCGTCTCGCGGAGCCGCCGGGTCACCCGCTCGGCCCACTCGGGCTCCACCTCCAGGCACGCCGGCTGACGCCCCAGCCGCAGCGCCGCCGCCGGCATCGAGCCACTGCCCGCGAATGGATCCAACACCCGGTCCCCCGGCCGGCTCCAGGTGCGCACCAGGGGCTCCAGCACGGAGAAGGGCTTGTGGTGGGGGTGATTGCCCCAGCGCGCCGCCTCGGCGTCGTCATCGTAGCCCCCCACCACCGCCCAGACGGTGGGCAGGCCCGCGGGGTCCAACGGGGGCTCCGGCGTGCGTGACAGGACGAGCGCCACCTCGTAGACGCGCAGCAGTTGCTCGTTGGCGTTCTTGTCCGTGGTGCGCTTGCCCCAGACGTACTCGCCCCGCAGGTGGCCGTAGCCCAGCGAGCGCGCCACCGCGAGGATGGGCTCCTTGCCCAGAAGGTTCGTCCAGATGGCCAGCGTCGCGTCCGGGGTGAGGTGCGCCACCGCCCGCGTCATCCACGCCTCGGTGAAGGCGCGGTAGTCGCGCACTGTCTCGAAGCGGACGATGGGGTTGCGGTCGATCTTCTTGTTCGCGCGCGGGTCCCTCAGGTCTCCGCCCTTGCGGCGCCTCGTGAGCAGGCAGTACGGCGGGTCGGTGTGCAGGAAGGAAGCCTTCGCCTCGCCCAGCACGGCCCGGTAGCCCTCGGGTTCCCGCGCGTCGGCCCGCACGCAGCGGTAGGAGTCGATCTCGTCGTGAGGATTCATCCGGCGCGCACCCTACCCCAGCCTCCCCGCTTCACCACCGCGCCTCGACAGGCACCGCCCTCGTGACGGCGAGGATGTCCCCCACCGGCACCCGCTCGTGGGACTTGAAGACGGCGAAGTCATCCCCCTGCTCGGTGACCACGTCCAGCACCTCGTCGATGAAGGCCTCGCCCTCGCGCAGCTGGACCGCCACCGGCCGGTGCCGCAGGACCGCCTCCTCGAGCACGTCGATGAAGTCACAGCGGCCTACTTCGTCCTGGCAGATCCGGGTCATCTCTCCTCGCCACCTCCGGCGCGGCCCTCACGCCGTGTCCGTCCAGCGTAACGCGGCCACCGCTCCCCCGCCCGCCGGAATGGCCCCTCACAATGTCGACCGTTGGGTGCTGTTCCGCCAGGGGCCGTTGGCTGACACACACCCGGGGCCACGCGCCCGCCGGGTCACGGCCATGCCAGAGAAGCCGGTGCTAACTCGGACGAGGACCCTCTCTCCCCGGAGATGAACTCCCATGCGTTCGACCCTGCTCGCGGGCAGTGTGCTGCTCGCCTTCACCACCCTTGGCTGCGCGTCCGCGTCACCCGATGAGGTCTGCCGCCAGATGGTCGACCAGCTGTGTCAGCGGAACTTCGAGTGCCGGACGGACAAGGACACGGCGGTGTTCCAGTACGCCTACGGCGCCAACGCGGAGGAGTGCAAGTCCAGGTTCTACACCTCCAACGGCTGTGCCGGGCGCACCGAGGACTCGCAGAACTGCGTCGGCTACAACGCCGGCAAGGACAACTTCAGCGCCAGCGGGTTCGAGGAATGCCAGGAGGCCCTGGGCAAGCTCTCCTGCCAGGACTACGTCAACCAGCAGAACGATCCCAAGCTGGCGCCCGCCGCCTGCCGGCAGATGTGCGACTGAGAGGGCTCCCCGGCTCACCGCTTGCGACGGCGACGCCTCGGAGTGCCGAGCCTCCCGGCTGCCTCCACCCAGCGGCCCTGGAGACGCGCCTCGTTCGCGAGCGCCTCGTCCCACGAGGGCCCATCCGGCAGCAACCGCGACGCGTGCTCGAGCGTGAGACGTTCCAGCGCACGCTCCTCGCACAGGCGCCGCAGCTCGTGCGCGTCCAGGCCGCAGGCGGCGAGGTACGCCTCGCGCTCCGCGGGAGGGACGTCCAGGCGCGCCCACCACTCCGACTCGGCCCACGCCACCTCCTCGGCGGTGGGTGAGAGGCCCAACGTCCGGGCCCACCCCGCGAGCAACGCCCGCCGCAACCCCGCCTCGGCCAACTCCACCGCGCCGGGAGTCTCCCGTAGAGCGGCGAGCACGTCCTCCGAGGACACGAGCCCCGCCTCCGTCTCGCACAGTCCTTCCAAGAGGCGGCGGCGGCGCACGTACGAGGACGGTGGAGCACGGCCGGTGCGCTCGCTCACGGGGGCTCGTGCTCCGGAGGCGACGAAGGCCGCGGCCGCCTGGATGCAGGCACGCGCGTCCTCACGTTTGAGATCCTCGATGCCCCCAGCGGCCCACGCCTCCCACTTCTCCCGGGTGGCCGGACGCCAGGCCTCCGCCACGGCCGCCAGCACCCGGGGCCACGTGCGGTCCTGGTAGAAGAGCGCCGCCGCCGCGTCCACCAGGGCCCGGGCCTCGCGAGGAGCGAGCACCCGCGCGCGCTGCGCCAGCCGGGCCGCGTGCCGCACGTTGACGAGCGGCACCGTGAAGGGACGAAAGCCGTGCTCCGCGTCGGCATGGAGCAGCGCCACCTCGGAGTCGTCCACCAGCTCGCCCCGGTGGTACGCCTCGAAGATGTGGCCCACGCCCACCACGCCATGTTCAGCGAGCTCCGCCGCGCGCAGGGCCCCCATGCTGCCGCCGCCGAACACCGCGACCCCGGCATCGAGCGCGGCCAGCAGCTCGTGGTGCCAGACGGAGGGCTGCGCCTCGAAGACGCCATCCACCAGGGCGATGGCCCTCGGGCGCAGGGAGAGCGCCCGCCACACGTCCCCCTGACGGGCCGGTGGCAGCACGCGGCATGGCGCCAGCGCCAGGGCCTCGTCCTCCGGCAACGAGGGGCCGAGAAAGACGACGAGGTCATCGGGACGGGAGGAGATCGGACGGCGTTTCACAGCAGCTCCGAGACGCGCAGGCCCGGCACCACCACGCGCACCACGTGGAGTCCGGGGAGAGGGGCTTCCAGCTCGACGGCCGCGGCCCGGGAGAAACCCGCCTTCGCGAGCCGGGCCAGCACTTCGCGCACGGCCTCCTCCGGCGAGGACACCTCGTCGGAGAGGTCGGGCATGGAGTCCACGGTACGTCGCGGACGCACCTCGGCACAGGCGGTGGCCAGGGCCAGGGAGGCCTCGCGGTCCGCCGCGGCCACGTCCTCGCGCGCACCATGGATGTCGGTCAGACGGGACTGCGCCGCCTCCAGCAGGGCTCCGAGCAGGGCCTGGTCACGCCCCAGCCCGCACGCATAGCCGGCCGCCAGTGGCACCGGCCCCTGGTCCTTGTCCACGAGCAGGGCCCCGCCCACGGGCAGGGCCGCGGCACCAGGAGTCCGAGCGCCAGGGGTGAGGTCGAAGAGGTGGACGTCGAAGCCGCGTTGACGCAATGCGCTCGCGAGCGCCGCCGTCCGAGGCGCGCCCTGCTCCAGTCCACCGGGGCGCAGCAGGCGGGCACGGAGCACCTCCTCCGACCACCCGTCCGGGAGGATGCGCGCGAGCTGATCGCGCTCCGTCGCCTCCAGCAGCGCATGCAGCAGCGCCCGCGCCCGCTCGGGGTGCGCACCCGAGCCGTTGCTCGTCCACTGCACGCTCATCGGCCCGAGCGCTGGTGCCCCCGAGGGCGGGCAGTACACGCCCTGCGCCGGGACGAGCACGGGGCGGCCGGAGTACAGCTCGGATGCCTCGCGCCACGCGCAGCGCACCTCCCGGCTCCACAGGCGGGGAACCACCACGCCCCCCCGGGTGCCCAGGGTGTCGGCGCTCCAGACGACATGGCCCTGGGCCTCCAGGCGCTCCAGCGTTCCCCAGACGAGCCGCTCCAGGGGCACCGTCTCGGCGGCCCACAGTTCCGCCGTCTCCAGGAGGGCCCCGGCCGACGCTGCTTGGAACTCCAACCCCTTGCCGTTGCACACCTGCAGCACATAGCCGCCTGGACGCACCGCGGCGGCCACCTCCACACCGGCGCGATCCAACCCGGTCACCCGCGCCACCCGGGTGACGCCCAGCGCACGGGCGAGCCGATCGAGAAAGCCAGGTGTCAGCGAGGGGGCAGGCGGAAGGGGCACGGTGGAGCTCGGAGGCGGGGAGGCGTGGGCGCAACGGGAGAAGCATGCTAGGGGAGACGGGGCCCAGGAGGCCGAAGAAGATGCTCGAAGTGGGACAAGCCGCCCCGGAGTTCACCGGGACCGATTGCCAGGGACGCGCCTTCTCGCTCTCCGCGCTGAGGGGCCGGCGGGTGGTGCTCTTCTTCTTCCCCAAGGCCTTCACCATCGGCTGTACCGAGGAGACGCGGCACTTCCGGGACAACCACGAGCACCTTCAGTCACTCGGAGCGGAGCTGGTGGGCGTGTCGGTGGACACGGTGAAGACGCAGTGCGCCTTCGCGGAGAAGGAGGACATCCACTTCTCGCTGTTGGGGGACGAGGCCCGCACCATCAGCAAGGCCTATGACGTGCTCTGGCCCGTGCTGAAAGTGGACCGGCGCGTCACCTACATCATCGATCCGAACGGCATCATCGAATCCGTCATCCGCCACGAGGTGCGCGTCTACAAGCACCTGGATGACGTGCTGCGCTACCTGAGGGAGCACCCGCTGCCAGCGGGCACCTAGGAAGCCCAGGAGCAGAGGTACTCGCAGTAACCGTTGCCGCGGGCGCGGCACTTTGGATGGTCGACGCGCACGTCGCGGCCACCGCTCATTTCGATGGCGCGTTGGTGCCAGCCGATGATGGTGAGACAGTCCGCCTCGGTGACGCTCTCCGCGCCCACGGTGCGCAGCACCGCGCTCCGGGCGCCGGCCTTCTCGTAGGTGCGTGAGCCCACCGCGTAGTAGAGCCGGTAGATCTCCGGCGCATGGCTGAGGAGGAAGTGCGGATCCCCCTTGCGGATGAAGACGTGGTGGGGGCCCTGCAGGTTCTCCTCCGCGGAGGCCCGGCCCATCTCGACGAAGGCCCTGGCGCGGTCCTTGGGGGAGAGAGCCCCGGCGATGGCGTCATCGAGACGGAGGTTCAACTCCAACGGGTACCAGCCGATGGGCATGATGACCCCCTCGAGCACCTTGCGGTCCGCAGCCGACAACCGTTGGAACACCTGGTGGAGGCGCTCCACGCCCCCCTGCTTTCTCAAGAGATTGAGGCGTGTGATGAGGACACTTCCCTTGATGCGTGCGGCCGCGCCATCCGATGGCATGTTGCTGGTCCCCCCGATGAGGTGTTCCATTCTGTCAGCCGACAACGGCTGACGGCAACTCAACCGGGGGACCTCGAAATCTCATGACATGCGATTTCCAGCGCGAGCGCCGTCAGTGCGTTTCGAGCTCTCGCAGGCGTTTCTCCAACTCCTCGCCAAGCTCCGTCGGCCTGCGCAACACCGAGGCCATCAGGACCACCGTGCCATTCGTCTGCGAGATACGGGCGTGAGCCTGGCGAACGCCCGCCGACAGCTCCGTTCGTACCTGCTGGTCCTGATCTCGCAACTCATTGCGCGACTGGAAGAATTCTCTCACCAGACGCTCCAGCCAGCCTTCCTGCCCGACCATTCGGGCACTGAGGCCATTCACCTGGGTTTCCACCTTGTCCATCCGGACGCACAGGCTGCTCACCTGCGCTTCCACCTTGTCCATCCGGACGCACAGGCTGCTCACCTGCGCTTCCACCTTGTCCATCCGGACGCACAGGCTGCTCACCTGCGCTTCCACCTTGCCCATCCGGACTTCCAGCGCATCCAAGCGGGCCTCCACCTCGCCCATCCGGACTTCCAGCGCATCCAAGCGGGCCTCCACCTCGCCCATCCGGACTTCCAGCGCATTCAGGCGGGCCTCCACCTTGCCCATCCGGACTTCCAGCGCATCCATCCGCGCTTCCAGCCTGTCCATCCGCGCTTCCAGCGCATTCAGGCGGGCCTCCACCTTGCCCATCCGGACTTCCAGCGCATCCAGGCGCGCCTCCACCTTGTCCATCCGGACTTCCAGCGCATCCAGGCGGGCCTCCACCTTGCCCATCCGGACTTCCAGCGCATCCATCCGCGCTTCCAGCCTGTCCATCCGCGCTTCCAGCCTGTCCATCCGCACTTCCAGCCTGTCCATCCGGACTTCCAGACCCTCCATCCGCGCTTCCAGCCTGTCCATCCGGACACCCAGACCCTGCACGGCCTGCAGGATCTGCATGCCAATGTCGCCGCCCATCGTCTCCGCCATTGTTTCTCCCTCCTCGCCCTCCTGGGCGCACCGTGAGCCGTCCAGGCCCACCACGTGCAAGATAACGGAACGCTCCGACGAAGCGAACCTTTTTCTAACCTTTCAAGTAGGTCTCCTCCCACTACTCCTCAGAACACCCCGAGGTCTGGACACCCACAGGGAAAAACCCCTTTTAACTTTTCGTCGGCTCCGGGGTTTGTAGGGGCGTGAAGGGCGCGGAGACATCCCTGGCGGTGGCGGAGACCGACACCGAACCGAGCGACGAGGCGCTGTGCCGTGCCTTCCTGGCCGGTGACGAGGCGGCCTTCGGCACGCTGGTGGAGCGGCATCGGGCCCTCGTCTTCACGTTGATGCGGCGCTACACGGCCCGGCCCGAGGACGCGGCGGATCTCTCCCAGCAGGCGTTCCTGCGAGCCCTGGAGGCCTCGCGCCGCGTCTTCTCACGCTGGAGCCCCTCGGGCCCCGCGCCCTTCCGGGCCTGGCTGATCCGCATCGCGCTGAACCTGGCGAAGAACCATGCCCGCCAGGGGCTGCGCTGGCGCCGGATGACACTGGTCGAGGTGCCAGAGCCCACGGCGCCAGAAGAATCCGCACAAGAGGCACTGGAGCGAGGCGAGCGGGAGCGCCAGGTACGAGCGGCGGTGCTCACCCTGCCCCGCCGCCAGCGCGAGGTGCTGACGCTCCGGGTGGACGCGGGGCTGGGCTTCCGGGACATCGCCGAGACGCTCGGCATCACCGAGACGAACGCGAAGGTGAACTTTCATCACGCCGTGAAGCGCCTGCGGGCGCAGGTGGCGGGCACGTCCGAGGAGGGACACTGATGGCCACGTGCCGGGACTACGAAGAATCACTCACCCTCCATGCCGCGGGAGCGCTGGAGCCCGAGGAGGAGGCACGGGTGCTCGCGCACCTGGAGTCCTGCGCGGCGTGCAGGGAAGAGGTGGAGGCCCATCGCGAGGTGCTCTCCCTGGCCGCGTTGCCACCACCGTCCGCTCGGGAGGAGGCGGCGCTGGAGGCACTGCCTCGAACCACCCTCAGCCGCTGGCGCAGGACCCTGGTCCAACAGGCGGCGCGCATGCGAACCGCTGGGGCCCTGCTGGCGGTGGCCGCGGCGGTCCTGCTGGTGCTGGGGCCGGTGGTGCGACACCGCACGGCCGTGCCCATACAACCCTCCGTCGAGGTGGAGCTGCCCGACAGCCTCACGGAGGACGCCCGCTCCGCTCTCGAGGAATGGGCCCTGGCGGATCCGCTGACCGAGGTACTCGACCTGACCGAAACGCAACCCGAGGAGTCCGAGCCCGGCGACGAGGCGCTGGACTCCGAGCTGGATGATTTCCTGCCCTCCCTCAATCCAGGAGACTCGCTGTGATGAAGCCCTTTCGACTGGCGGTGCTGACCCTCTCCCTGCTTCCCGTGATGGCGCTGGCCGCTCCACCCAACGAGGGTGACGCGGTGGAGCGCGCGGAGAAGAAGGCGCGGATGATGCGGGTGCTGGGACTGGCGGAGGAGTTGGAGCTGGACGAGGCCCAGGCCCTGAAGATGGCGGAGACGATGCGCCAGTTCGACGAGCGGCGTCGGCCGCTGGTGGCGCAGGTGCAGGAGTCCGCGCGGGTGTTGAAGCGGGCGGCGGATGGGGACGCGTCGGCGAACTCCCAGGTGGAGCAGGCCGTACAGCGGGTGTTCGATGCGCGGATACAGCTCGCGACGTTGGATCGCGACATGTACCAGGTGCTCGCCAAGGACCTGCCTCCGCAGAAGCGGGCGCGGCTCGCCATCTTCATGGCCCGCAACGAGGGAAAGATGGTGCGGCTGCTGAAGCAGGCCGAGCGCGAGGCCCAACGCGAGCAGCGCAGACAGCAGCGGATGCAGCGCCAGCAGCAGCGCGGCACCAGCGGTCCGTAGCACCGCGAGCCCACCGCCCTACACGCGCACCAGCAGGGCCATCTGGTGCGCGCCGATGCCCAGGCCGACGAGGACGAGGTACTTCGTGCGCAGCTCGCGGTAGTGGCGGGCCAGGGTGACGGGAATCGAGGCGATCACCATGTTCCCTCGGTCCTCGAGCGTGTGCAGGTACTCGCGCGGGCGGATCCTCTCGTTCCAGTGGTCGAGCAGCTTGCGCGTGGCCTGGTGCGACACGAGGGTGATGTCCTCCCCGGTGAGACCATGCTTGCGCAGCAGCCGCTCGACGAGCCTCGGCGGCCCATCCATTCCGGAGCTCAGGAAGGCCCGCACGCCCCGGGACGGCTCGAGCCCATACACCGGCGTGTCGAAGCCCGACTCGGGGCGGGGGCGCATGGTCATGGCCCCGTACTCGTCGCTGAAGGTGTCGGCGGCGTAGTCCACCAGGACGAGCCGCTCCCCGGGCCCGAGCACGGCCGCGCCCGCCCCATCGCCAATGCCGAAGGCGTGGCCCTGCGCGTAGTCCACGTTGCGCGTCCACCCCGCCCCCACCGCCACCAGCGCCCGCTCCGAGTGTCCGGCGAGCAGGGCCTCCCAGGCCAGCACGGCACCCATCACGAAGTTGGCGAAGTCGGACTGCACCGGCACCACCAGCGTGTGCGAGCCCAGGCCCATCTCCCGATGCACCTCGTACAGCGCGTTGGGGGAGATGAACTCGGACACGGAGACGTAGCCGTAGAGCCGATCCACCTGCTCCCTCCGCACCCCCGAGGCCTCCAGCGCCGCGAGCCCCGCCCTCGCGGTCAGCGAGGCCAGCGACTCGTCCGGCCCCAGGCAGCGGTGCTCACGGTTGCCGTAGAAGAGTGAAGCCTCGGACACGCCCTGGGCCCGGGCCGCCTCGCGGGTCCGCTCGAAGAGGGGATCATCGCTGCTCCGCACCCGCTCCGGCAGCGCGGCACCAAAACCCAGGAAGGAGATCGAAGGACGCGTCATCACCTCGAAGAGAGTACACCCCGGCCTTCATGTGGTCTCTCTCCCGCCTGCCGGGCGGGGAGGAAGACGGGCGCCGCTGCGAAGCCGGCTCCTGGCCGCTATGGAGAGCGACCTATGAGCGCACTCTCCCTGAGATACGTAGCCCTGGGCGACTCCTCCGGCGTCGGAGTGGGAGCGCGCAATGGGGGCTACGTGGAACACCTCTTCCAGCGGCTGCGCCGCGTCCGCGCGGGCGTGGGCCTGCTCAACCTGGCCGTGAGCGGGGCCACCAGCGCCACCGTCCTCTCCGGACAGCTCCCCAAGGCCACCCGCGCCCGTCCCCACGTGGTGACGCTCGCCGTGGGCATCAACGACCTGTGGCGCGGCGTGGAGCCCCACCAGTTCGAGTCCAACCTCGAGCAGCTCGCACGCGGACTGGTGGGCACGGGCGCCCCGGTGGTGCTCGCCAACCTGCCGGACATGTCCCTCGCGCCCGTGGCGCGGCTGGCCACCCACTTCCTGCCCATCGAGCTCATCTCGGCGCGCATCGCGTCCTTCAACGAGGCGGTGGCACGCGTGGTGTCCCGCCACGGCCTCATCGGCGTGGACCTCCACACCCCCAGCCGGGAGGAGCTGCCCCGGAGCCCTGATTACTTCTCGCCCGATGGCTTCCACCCCTCGGACGTGGGCTACATGCGCATGGCGGAGCACTTCTGGCCCGCCCTGCACACGGCCGCCGAGCGCGGCGCCAGCACCGTGCAAGCCACCGGCTGAGCCGCTCCGGCCGCTCAGTTCCTGCGGCCCTCGAGCAGGTAGGTGATCATCATCCAACGCCGGGGAGCGCTCACTCCGCCTTGTGAGCCTCCGTCGGCGGCGGCGCGGACTGCTTGCGCAGGGCGTTCTGACCGAGCCGCGAGAAATTGATGGAGTCGCCGAGAATCCGGGCCGCCTCCTGGGGCGCGTGGAAGCCGTTGGAGTTCTCCGCCTCCACGAAGTCCAGGTAGAACTGGGCCTTGCGCTGGAAGCCACGGGCCTCGGCCAGCTGGAGGTCGGTAGCACCAGCCAGCTTGCGCTCCTTGATGTCCTGGATGAGGTCCACCAGCGCGTCCATCGCCGTGTTGCGCAGCTTGTGGTGCCGGTCCTGGATGGTCTCCACCCGCCCCTTCAGCTCCTCCTCGGACCACTTGTGGCACGTCTGGCAGGCGCGGCTGATGTTGAGCAGCGGGCTGCGCACGTGGTGGTCGGAGATCTTCATCGCGCCCTCACGCTTGTAGGCCATGTGGCAGTCGGCGCAGGCCACTCCCGAGCGGGCGTGGATGCCCTGGTTGTACATCTCGAACTCGGGGTGCTGGGCCTTGAGCGCCGGGGCGCCCGTCTCGGCGTGGACCCAGTCCTTGTGCCCGTTCTCCTCGTAGTAGGCCATGATGCCATCGATGTTCAGGCCCTTGGCCCAGGGGTACGTCAGCCGCTTCTCCGGACCCTTGAAGTAGTACTCGACGTGGCACTGGCCGCAGACGTACGAGCGCATCTCCTGGCGCGTGGCCTGGGCGTTGACGTCGTAGTCGGGAACGCCCTGGCCCGCCTTGAGCGCGCGCATGCCCTCGATGAAGCCGGGGCGCGTCACCCGGAGCGCCATCGTCTTCGGCTCGTGGCAGTCGATGCACGCCACCGGGTGGTCCACCAGCTTGCGCGCCTCCACGTAGGGCATCTGGTTCATCTTCTCGAAGCCCTTGATGAGGTCGCCGTCTCCCAGCTTCTTGTAGGGCAGGAAGACCGAGCCGTGGCAGTGCATGCACGTACCGGGCTGCTTCGTGACGTGCTGGCGCTCCGTGAACGTCTGGTCGTCCAGCATGTACGCGTGACCGCGCTCCTCGCGGAAGTCCACGGCGAAGGCGTAGCCAGCCCACATCGTCTTCAGACGCGGATCCTCCTCGATGCGCGACTGGGCCACCACCGAGCGCGGATCCACCGAGGTGGGCGTGCGCGGCACTGCCTCGCTGCCGCCGTACTTCGTGCGCACCTGGTCCACCGTGCGCTTGTAGTCGTCGTATTGCAGGGGGAAGTTCTTCCCCCAGACGGCCGGGTCCTCGATGGTGTCGTCCAGCTCCACCACCCGGTAGAAGGGGTTGCGCGCCTCCTGCTTGCGCTCGGAGATGTTCACCAGCAGGGCGGTGGCCGCCACCGCGCCCACGGCCGAGACGAGCGCCGCGAGGATGACGAGCCGGTACCTCCGGAGCCAGGGCTCCGGCTGTGTCGTGGGGTTGCTCATGGTCGGGTCTCCTGAGCCCTCGCGTCCGGCCGGCCGAGCCCTTCCGGGTGGCCCACCGAGTTGTGGCAGCGAAGGCATGAGGTCTCTGGCGCGCCGTGGGAGGCCTCGAGGGGCTCCACCAGGTCGCCGTGGCACTTGCGGCAGGCCCGCTCCGTCACCTCCCGGTTGCCGGGGCGGATCTGGATGGGCTCGTGGAAGTCGCCGGTGGTGAAATAGAACGAGTGCCAGAAGCCATTGGATGCCTTGGTCGCGTACTTCCCGACCAGGCCCGGGGGCGTGTGGCAGTCATTGCAGGTGGCCACGGCATGGTGGCTCGACTTCTGCCAACCCTCGTACTGCTCGCGCATGACGTGGCAGTTGGCGCAGGCGGCGGGATCGTTGGCGAGGTACGCGTAGCCCTTCGCGTAGGTGAAGGTGAAGCCACCGATGCCGATGGCCAGACCCACGCACGCGCCCAGCGTGATGAACAGCCAGGTCCGGGCGTTCGAGCCCCTCCCCACCGTCCCTTCCGCCTCGCGCTTCATGGCCGCACACCCTTCTCCTCGCACCGCGTCCACCGCCGGCTCGCCTTGAGCCGAGACCCGGGGCTTCAATTCCCGGGCCAGGGGTGTACGGGCAGGTGACGGGCGGAAAAGCTGCTGACGCAGTGCAGGATTTGCGTCCGGGGAAGGAAAGGCGGAGAAACTTTGCGCGGGCCACTACGGCGACTCCACCGTGCGCACCTGGAAGTCGTCGAACCAGACGCCTGCGATGGGCGTGGCCAGCCCCGCGAGCCCCGGGCCAGTGATGGCGGCCGCGTCCGAGTCCGTCACCGAGAGGCGGACCTGCCCATTCACCGAGGCGGAGAGCCGCACCGGACCCGAGCCCCACGCGGACAGGGAGAGTGACGTGGGCTCCCAGGCCGAGGCCTGGCCGCTCCGGGCCTCGCCGAGCACGGTGAAGCGGCCGTCCCGGTAGCGGCGGATTTGAATGCGCCCGTCCGGCAGGAACACGAGCGCGTAGCGCGCATCGCCCTGGGCACGCAGCACGACCCCCGCCTCGTCCGCGGCGAAGGCCTGCAACCACGCCCGCACCTGGCAGTCGTCACAGCGTGAGGGCAGCGCGAGGGCGAGATCGTCCCCGTCCGGATGGTCGAGGTCACTCACCGCGTACCGGCCATTCGTCAGCCACAGCCCGCTCAGCTCCCAGTCACGCCCGAGGCTGTCCGACGAGGTGCGCGAGAAGCCGTCACCGAAGAGCAGTTGTCCGGGTTCCGGCGCCGGCTCGGGCTCCTCGGACCCACCTGTCCCCTCCCCTCCCGCGCCCTCCACGGAGAGGGCCACGCGAGCCACCCGGGCGGGCACGCTGTCGGAAGACTCCCCGAAGAAGCAGGGCACCTCGGACGTCCCTTCTGGCAACGTCTCCAGGGCGTTGAGGTAGCCCTTGAAGGTCGCACGCGAGTCGAGCACCACCGGCTCGCTGAAGCGCCCGCCCTCCCACACCCGGGCGTGCAGCTCGTAGTCCGTGTTGGGCTCGCGCATGACGTTGTAGAAGACGTACAGCCTGTCCCCGACGCGGGTGATCGCGGACTGCATCGCCCAGTCCCTCGAGTCCTCCAACAGCGTGCGCGAGCCGAACGTGCTTCCGTTGAAGTGCCGGTAGTAGAGGCGCTCGGTCTCGTCCTTGTAGACGAGGTGCATGCCCCCACGGCCGTCCGCGACCGCGCTCAGCGCGGCCCCGTGGTAGATGCCATCGGAGAAGGCATTGCGCACGGAGCTCCAGATGTCCAGCGGGTCGCCGTCATCGCGGATGCGCATGCGCGTGGGCTCGAAGCCGTCGTGCATGGCGTAGATGAAGACGAGCTTCGAGCCGAGGCTCAGCAGCCGTCCGCCCCCGCGGCGCTTCACGCGGCCCAGGTTCGACTGGCGCTGGAAGCTCGCCCCGCCATTGGTGGAGACGGACACCACGGCGGTGGAGCCGCCATCCGGGTCCAGGCGGAAGGCCTGCACCCACAACCGGCCTCGAGAGTCACGCGCGAGCAGCGCCCGTGTGTAGGCCGTGGAGTCATCCGCATCGAAGACGCGCACGGCTGGCTGGGGAGCCCAGTCGTGGGTGTCCGGCCGGTAGCGCCACCATTGGAAGTACACGTCGTGCTTGCGCGAGGGCTTCAGGCCCGGCGACTCCCACGAATAGACGAGTGCCACGTCCCTGCCCACCACGAGCATGTCGGCCCGGTCGTGGTGACTCCCGTCCGGCTGGATGGCGGCGGCGAAGCGGAACGTGCGTCCCCCGTCCTCCGAGCGGAAGAGGGACAAGCCCCGCCCTCCAGCCCCCTCCTGCTGGACGGCGAGCAGCCAGGTAGGCGGCCGCCCCTCCTCCGTGTCGATGCGCACCGCGTGACGTTGAGCCGGCAAGGTGAGCGCATTGCCCGCGCGCACCGGAAGCAGAGGCGCCGCGCTCGCGAGCAAGGCCGCGAGCAGCGCCGTCGAGAACCCCACCATCCCGTCCCTCCCCCATGTCCCGAGGGGCAAGCTAAAGCACCCTGCCGCAGGAGAGAAGCGTCGGGGCCGAGGCAGTGGGATACCCCGAGCGCCCGGCTGCTCCCGGCCGGGTTCTGGTAAGACGCCGCCCCATGAACCCGCTCGAACTGTCTCCCGCGGATTTCCGGCGCCTCGCCGACCGTCTCTCCACCCTGGCCGAGCAGTGGCTCACGGAGCTGGATGCGCGCACCATCGCCCCCGCCACCACCGGCGCCGCCAGCGAGGCCCTCTTCACCGAGGGATTGCCCGAAGAGGGCTTGAAGGACGCCGCGCTCGATGCGCTCGGCCCCGTGATCGCCGGCACACGCGCCGGCAACGCCCGCTTCCTCGGCTACGTGCTCGGCTCGGGGGAGCCGGTGGGGGCGCTCGGGGACTATCTGGCCAGCGTGCTGAACCAGAACGTCACCGCGTGGCGCTCCGCCCCCACGTTGGTGGGCATGGAGCGCGCGGTGGTGCGGGGACTCGCCGCCGCGGTGGGCTGCCCCGGCTTCACCGGGAGCCTCACGGGTGGGGGCTCGTCGGCCAACCTCATGGGCCTCGCGATGGCGCGCGAGGCGAAGGCCCCCGCCAACGAGGAGGGCTCTCCCTCGGGCGTGGTGTACGCCTCCACCGAGGTGCACATGTCCATTCCCAAGGCCCTGGCGCTGCTCGGCCTGGGACGGAGGAACCTGCGCCTCATCTCCACGGACCCGGAGTGGCGCATGCGCCCCGAGCTGCTCGAGCGCGCCATCACCGAGGACCTCTCCGCCGGGAGGCGCCCGCTGGCCGTCGTCGCCACCGCGGGCACCGTGAACACCGGCGCGGTGGACCCATTGAAGGACGTGGCGGCCATCGCCCGGCGGCACGGACTCTGGATGCACGTGGACGGAGCCTATGGCGCCCTGGCGGCGCTGGCCGTCCCCGAGCACTTCGAGGGCATGACGCTGGCGGACTCGCTCTCGATGGACGCGCACAAGTGGCTCTACCAGCCGGTGGACTGCGGGGTGCTGCTCTTCCGGGACGCCGCCGCCGCGCGCCGCGCCTTCTCCTTCTCGGGCGACTACGTGCGCTCGATGAGCACGGACGCCTTGGAGAGCTTCGCCTTCTTCGAGGAGTCCCTCGAGCTGTCACGCCGGGCCCGAGCGCTCAAGCCGTGGCTGTCCGTGCGCTACCACGGGCTCCGGGCCTTCCGGGAGGCCATCCACAAGGACATGGCGAACGCACGGCGGCTGGCGGAGCTCGTGCGCGCGGAGCCCAGGCTGGAGCTGCTCGCGCCGGTGCCGCTGAGCGCGGTGTGCTTCCGCTACGTCGCGGGTATTCCGGAGACGGAGCGCAATGCGTTCAACACGAGGCTGCTGGCACGCCTCAACGCGCGAGGCCGCGCCTATCTCTCCAACGCCACGCTGTCGGGGAACTTCGCCCTGCGCGCCTGCTTCGTGAACCACCGCACCACGCCGGAGGACGTCCAGACGGTGGTGACCGAGGTACTCGCGGCCGCGACGGAGCTACAGGCCGCGTAGTCCTCGGGTCCGGAATGGCTCAGGGTGAGCCCCTGGGCTGCGTCACCGGAGCACCGCCCGCCGTCCTCCTCTGCACAGGCGGGTTCGGCGGCCGTCCCTCCCCTCTCAGCATCCCGATGAGCCCCGAGCCGAACATGGCCGCCATTCCCCCGAGCGCGAAGAGCAGCACCCAGCGCCAGGCCCTGCGCCCCCGAGGCGGCTCGGCATCCACCGCCGGACGAGGCGCGGGCTTCACCGGGACGGGGCGCTCACGGGCCGGTGCCGGCGTCACGGTGCGCTCCTTCTGCACGATGGGGGCCGGCGTGGGCTCCTTGATGACGAGGGCCGCGGCCTCGCGAACCGCCACGACGCGGGCCGAGGACTCCCGCCTGGGTTCAGGAACGGGCGTCTGAACGACGACGGCGGGAGGAGCCTGCACGACCGCCGGGACGCGAGCAGCCGGCGTCCGCACGGGCTCCCTCATGGGTTCCGGCCCGGGCTCCTGGACAGCAACGGCGGGAGACTCCTGCCGGACCACCGGGATTCGAGCGGCAGGAGTCCGCACGGGTTCCAGCTCGGGTTGCTGGATGGGAGCGACCGGCGCCGGCGGGATCGCCACGACAGGGCCGGACGGGTTCTGCGGTTTGGGGAGCCGCTGGCTCTTCGCTATCTGGAAGAGCGTCGCCGCCTGGGACTCGGGGACCGGGGCGGGCGTCTCCACCCTGGGCGGGGTCGGGGCCTCTGAGACCGGAATCTCGGCTCGCTCGATCGGGGGCTCGGCCACCAACGCGGCGGCGAACTCGCGGCACGAGGCGAAGCGCCGCTCCGGGTCCAGCTCCATCGCCTGGAGAATCGTCGCGGCGAGCTGGCGCTCGAGGCCCGGGTGCGCCACGTGTGGAGGCACGTACTCGGCCCGGACGATCTTCTCCATGATGTTGAAGTCGCTCTCGCCCAGGAAGCACGGCTGCGCGGTGGCCAGCTCGTACAGGGTGATCCCGAGCGAGAAGATGTCCGAGCGGACGGTGACGTTCTCGGCCCCGCGGATCTGCTCCGGGCTCATGTACTGCGGGGTGCCCATGCGCGCGCCCGTGCGCGTTGTCGGCCTGTCCTCGTCGCTGGCGGCCTTCGCGATGCCGAAGTCGAGGATGCGCACCACCCGCCGGCCGCGCACCTGCTCCAGGAAGATGTTGGAGGGCTTGAGGTCTCGATGGATGACGCCCTGCTCGTGGGCGAAGCCCATGCCCTCCAGCACCTGCAGGAAGATGTCGCGCACCTCGTCCGCGGACGGGGGCTGCTGGATGCGGGCCAGGTACCGGTCGAGCGACTCGCCCTCCAGGTAGTCCATCACCAGACCCGCGACACCGGGGGCGGCGACCACGTCCGTGATGCCCAGGATGTTCGGGTGCTTCAGACGCGCCTGGATGCGGCCCTCGTCCAGGAAGCGGGCGCGCAGCTCCGCGTTCCCCACCAGCTCCGGGTCGAGCACCTTGAGGGCATGGACGCTGCCCAGGGCCACATGGCGCACCTTGTAGACGCGCGCCATGCCGCCGCCGCCCAGCTCGCGCTCCACCTCATAGCGCTCGACCACGTTCCCCGGGCTCAACATGCGGCGACTCTACTCCAGCTAGAAGAACTCCCAGGTACCTACCGAGCGGCCCTTCCGGCGCTTGGACGCGATGGAGTACGCATCGATGGCCAACACGGTATTCACGATGGGCACGACACACAGGCCCGCCCCCGTCGTCGTCACCATGAAGATCGTCAGGCCCAGGGCGCACAGGCCCTTGAACACCTGCCCGTTGTACATCTGTCCGAGCCCGCCGAAGCAGAACAGGCTCAGCGCGAGGGCCAGACCGGGAGAGGTCGTGGTGCTGGGGCCAATCTCACCCGGACGGGGCGGCTGCGGCACGGGACCCATCGACCGGGGCGGAACCACCACCGGAAGCGCGGGGCTCGCCGGCCGGGCCGGGGCTACGGGAGGAACCGGGGACGCCATGGGCGCCGGAGGGGGCGTGGGCACCGGAGGCGCCGAAACGGGAGGGGGCGGCACGGATGGCAGGCGCGCGGTGTTCACAGGAAACCGGCCGGAGATCGCCGTTGGAGCGAAGGCCGCCTCGGGCTCGGGCTCCGGTACGGACGGGGTACTCCCCACCTGCGTCACCCCGTAGGAGCGCGAGGGCTTCGCAGGTGCCTCGGCGTTGGGCTCGAGCGCCTTCTCCAGGGCCTCGCGGAAGGCAGCACAGTCCTGGAAGCGCTCGGCCGGGTCCGCGGCCAGCGCCTTGCGGATGCAGCCGGCGATGACGGGCGGCAGGCCCCCCACGACGCGCTCGGGAGGCTCGTAGGTGCCCTCCACGATGCGCTTCATCGTGTCGTACTCGCTCTCCGCATGGAAGGCGACGCGCCCGGTGGCGGCCTCGTAGAGGATGGCACCCAACGCGAAGATGTCGGTCCGTGCGTCCACCTCGGCGGCCCCGCGGATCTGCTCCGGGCTCATGTACAGCAGCGTGCCCATGCGCGCGCCAGTCTGGGTGCGCGCCTTGCCCTCCGAGCCATCCCCCTGCAGCAGCTTGGCGATGCCGAAGTCCGTCACCTTGGGCTGGAGCCGGCCCCGGCTGTCCTTGCCGATGATGATGTTGTCCGGCTTGAGATCCCTGTGGACGACGTTGTGCTTGTGGGCCTCCTCGATGGCGTCCAGCACGGGCAGGAAGACGTCCAGGAGCAGCTTGGGCGCCAGGCCCTGGCCACGGCAGAAGTCACTGAGCGTGGGGCCCTCGATGTAGTCCATCACCAGACCCGCCACCGGGGTGGTGACGATCTCCGTCACCTGGACGATGTGGGGATGGCGCAGGCTCGCCTGGATGCGGCCCTCGGCGAGGAAGCGTCCGCGGATGTCGTCACTGCGGGCCAGGTCCTCGTTGAGGACCTTCAGTGCGTGTGTGCTGTGCAGCCCCAGGTGGCGCACCTGATACACGGCGGCCATGCCGCCCTGCCCGAGCAGCCGGACCACCTCGTAGCGACCATCCAGCTGCGTTCCCGGCTGGAGGAGGTTCATGTCACCCCTTCTACGCTCACCCGTCATGGGGATTGCCTCCGCCTATCCCAACAGCCCGAGCACGCCGGATTTGTCGGGCCCGGACGCGAGCACGTCCTGGGGCGTGCACTCCGGACACCCGTTCGGGCATTTGCAGTTGGCCAGGATGGCACGAACCCACTTGAACGTGTCATCGACGAGCGCCAGGTCCAGCGCCTCGGCCACGCCCATGCCCTGGAGGTGCCGGTCCACGACCACGATACCGGCCGGGGCCTCCGGGAACATCCCCGCCCCCACCGGCACCACGTCCATGTCCTCGTCGTTGGAGAGCAGGTGCGCCACCAGCACCCCGTCCGCCGAGCGCGCCAGGTGGAAGAGGACATTCGGCGTGGTGGCGGCGGGGAAGAAGACGCCGCGCACCCGGGTGCGGTAGCGGCAGCTCACCGCCCCCACGTCCACCCTGCCCGGCCGCCCCACCTGCGAGTAGCCGGTGACGCTCTCCACCACCGTCGCGTCCAGCGTGCACACCTGGTACACGCACCGCCCCGTGCGCACCGTCTGCGGGGACTCCACCACGTGGGCGGACTCGAACTGGATGCGCAGCTGCGGCTTCGTGAGGGGCCGGTCGTTGGGCACCGGCTTGACGCGCAGCTCGTTGCGCTTGGTGTCCAGCGAGTGCAGGGGCACCTCGTAGCGCGCGTCGCCCACGGCGAACACCCGGCCCGGGTAGTAGCGCGTCTCCACCAGCAGCCGGTCCACCTCGGTGAGGAGCTGGCCGCTGTGCACGTCGAGGATGCGCACCACCTGCTCGCTGACGGTGCGCCGCAGCGGGTTGACGGCCTCGGCCACTCCGGCCGGGACGACGGGGCTGCGCACGGGCTCGCGGCCCTGCGCCAGCCGCACCACGTGACGCTCGGGACGGAACTTCGGCCCCAGCACCTGCTCCACGCGCGAGCGGCCGAAGACGGCCGCCAGGGACTCCACGTCCTGCGTGCCCTCCTGCATCGCCGCCTTGAGGTGGGCCGTGGCCAGTGCTCCATTGTGGTAGCCCACGAGCGCCCTCGGCGGCATCAGCATGCCGTGGCGAGCCAGCCCATCCAGGTTGCCGTCCCGCGTGAGGAAGCGTGTCACCGGGTTGTCCGCGAGGCCCCACAGCGCGTCATGGGCCTGCCCGTCCGCCAGCGGCACCCGGTGCGGGAGCGCCCGGTACGCGGCCACCAGCCACGCCTCGTCCAGCGTGCCCACCGAGGCCACCCCAAAGAGGGACACGTCGCGGACGAAGCGCAGCTCGCCGCCCCAGAAGTCCACGGCCTTGAGGTCGAAGGCCCCACCCGGGTCTCCCACCGCCGCGGGCAGCTTCGCCCCCACCACCGGCTCCAGGGCCCGGCGCACCCAGGGCGTGCCCGGCTGGGCCCGGAAGCCCTCGGCCACGCGCCAGACGCGCACCGGGGCCGCGGCGCGCGGAGCGAAGGGCACCTCGCGCACGGAGATGCCCGGGAACATCTGCTCCACCAGTCCGCGCGTGCCCGCGCCCCCCACGCCCGTGGCCAGCACGTTCCACCGAGCCCCGGCCGCCGACAGCGCCAGCTCCAGCCGCCGCAGGGTGAACATGCGGTGCGTGGAGGCGAGCGGCGTCCCCCGGTCCACGCGAGACAACAGCACCAGCCCCACGGAGCGGGCCCACGAGCGGCCACAACCCCCGCGCGTCTCGGCGAGCGCGCGGATGCCCCCGGCGGACAATTGCTCCACGTCCAGGAAGACGGCGGCCGGCATCCGGTTGCCCGCGAAGGCCTCACGCATCGCCGCCTCGCCGGCCAGCAACGGCCCCGAGGGCCACGAGCCACTGCGCGAGATGGCCTCGAGCACCGCGTCGCGCAGGGCCTCCGGCTCATCGCTGATGACGAGGCACGGCAGACCCTCGCGCTGGAGCGCGAGCAGCACGCACGAGGTGAGGAAGTGCCGCTCCGTCGGATCGGGCAGGTCGCCCACCAGCCAGCCCTGCTGGGGCGACCCCCAGGCACTGGCGATCTCCTCCAGCGCCCGGGGAGGAGCCCCGAGTGCACCGGCATCCCGCCACGCGGCGGCGCTCCAGGCCGGAGCGGCATCCGCGTTGCTCGCGCCCTGTGTCGCGAGCAGCGGGCGCGCGCTGGCGTCGAGGGCCCCCAGCTTCCGCCAGAGCGCCGGGACATCCGCGCGCACGGGAGCGGGCACCTGCGGACGGGGAGCCTCTTCCTTCACGGGAGGAGGCGAGAGACGCTCGGCGCGCGTCCACACCGCGAGCGCCATGCACAGCATGGGCAACACGGCGGCCACGTCGAGCAGCGCGCGAGGCCGTGCCTGCCGCCACGCTCCGTCCACGGCGATGAGGGCCAGCACCGGCACCACGACCAGGACCAACGCCAGCGGATCCGCGAGCGGCACACGGAAGGGTATGCCGAACTTGCGGTTCGCCTCCTGGAACGCGAACACCGCCACCGCGAGCAGGAAGAGGGCGGCATGAGGCAGTGCCAGCAGCAGGACGGCATCCACGGGGAACCACGTCATCGCGGTGGCGCCGTGGGTCAGCGCCTGCTCGAGCGCGGAGAGCCAGCCGAGCGGCCCGTCATGCATGGAGGCACTGGCGGCCTCCACCAGCCGGGTGGCGAGCACCAGGGCCAGGGAGAAGAGGACGCCCTTGCCCACGGGAAGGGCGGCACGGCGCCAGCGGGAGTTGGGACCGGGACCCACCACCAGCGCCGCCAGGGCCCAGGCGAACACGGGCGTGATGAGCACGAGGCCCCACACCATCAGATAGGCGACCGTCGCCAGGACGGCCGGATGGGGGAGTTGCAAGGTCATCGCGTACCTCGCGGGGCCGCCACGGCCGGCTGCGGCATGGAACGAGCGCCTCGAACGACCTCCTCCACGGAGAGGCCCTCCCAGGTGCGGAGGAAGATGACGCGCGCGGCCTTCGAGGGAGACCAGAGCACGGGGAGCCGGGTGGGCACGTCCCGCAGCCCGGCGTCGAGCGACTCGCGCCCCGCCGACGGAGCGATGACGAAACCCTCGCCGGGACGGATGCCGAGCACCGGATCTCCATGGGCGTTCAACGGCTGGCACGGAGGAGCGAGCATCGCCCCCATCCGCGAGCCGAAGTCCCGCAGCACGTCCGCCGCCTGCTGTCCGCCCTCGGCGTCATCCAGCACGCTGCGCTCGGCGAGAGGCCGTACCTGACGGCGGCTCAGCTCGGTGATGCGCTCGGGGTCGCCGCACGGGACGTCCTCGAGCAGCCCGCCCTCGGGCCAGGCACCTTCGAGGAGCCGGTCGGCCCAGACACGGTCCTCGGAGATCTCCCGGCGGGCGGCGATCCACCGGCTGAGGACCTCCGGAGGCATGAGCGAGCCATGGAGCAGTCCCCCCGCGCCGAGCAGCGGCCCGAGGTCATCCAACCGGGCCTCGGCGGCCGGGTTCACCCCGAGCGCCTGAAGCTCCTGGCGCTTGCGATCCCTCGCCTCCAGGAGCGCGCGGCGAACGGCCTGCAACCGGGCCACGGCGTTCTCCAGGGCGAGGATGGCACCCCGGCGGGCACGCTTGCGGCGCACCACGAGCTGCAACTCCGCCTGCTTCGCGCGCCGCCCTCCCCCACCGCGGCTGACGAGCGACTCCAGCGCATCGCGCCGGAGCTTCAGCACACGGCGCACTTCCTTGCGGGTGTGGTTGCCGACGAAGTAGAGCCACCCGCCCCCGGTGCCCAGCGCGGCGAGCGCCCCGAGAATCCACGGCAGGGCCTCGCGCCAGTCGAAGCCGGTGGCGGCCGGAGCGGTGGGCGCGGCTACCTGGAGCGAGGGCGTGCCACCCGCGGGCACCACGGCCGGAGTCATGAGGGACAGCGTCCCGAAGGAGACGCCCAGCAGCACGGCCAGCGCGAGCGCCGCGGCGGCCGCGAGCGCCAGCCGCTTCGAGGGCAGCTCCAGCAGGGCGTGCTCCAGCTCCTCGCGGTGCGGATCCGGAGGAGGGCCCGGAGGCTGGGAGGGGTCCAACTTCCGCAGGGTCGCCTCCTCCTGGGCCTGCTCGTCGTGGAGATGAGCGATGACGCGCTTCAGCCCCTGCTCGACGGCGGGGAGCTGGAACAGGCCCGAGGTGGGCCCGAGCGAGGCATCGAACACCGCCTGGATGCCCTGCTCCACCGAGGCGGCCACCTCGGCCTCGGCGCGGTCGAGCGCGCGGAAGGTCTCGTCGGTGCGGGCCTGGTCCACGGTGGTGGGCGCGGCCTCCACCGAGGCCGGTTTGAAGAGCCCGGAGTGGTTGGCGCGGATCTCCTCGGGGGTATCGAGGGGCCCCACGCGGATGTCGGCGGGCAGATCCACCGGCGAGCGGGACAGCTCGGCGGCGAGGCGCCGGGAGAGCTGCGCGGCCTGGCCCTCGACGAAGGGCGCGAGCCAGCGGTCATGTTGAAGCGCGGAGACGGCCCCCATGGCCAGGGTGGCGTCGGCCACGGGCTCCTGCACGCGCGTCACCAGCACGCCCAGTCCGTCATAGGCGGCACGGGCGGCGGCATAGGCACGCAGGCGGGACTCGGGCAGCTCCACCGAGGCCAGCGAGACGAAGCCCACGAGCCCCTCGTCACGCGCCGGGTGGGCCATGCGGCGGGACACCTCATCCTCGGTGCGCAGCCCCGAGGCCACCATGCCGAGCGCGAAGGAAGCGCACGAGGACACCATCTCCTCGGAGGTGAGGGTGCCAGCGGCGGTCTGCTGGGACACGAGCCAGATGCGGGCCACCAGGGGGAACACGGGGCGGGCGCGGGCCCAGCTCTCCAGGGCGGCGAGTCGAGAGAGGGCCACGGACGCGCGGGGGTTGGACAGCGCCGGCACCTGCACCACGAGGTGCAACGTGGCGGTGCGCTGCTCCGGAGGCCGATCCGGAGGGAACATGGCGCCATAGCCCTCGGCGAGCAGCCGCGCGGCCTGCTCGCACGCGGTGAGCAGGTCCTCGCCGCCGCCCTGCAGCGCGGCGGCGAAGGCGACGATGTCCAACCGTTGGTCGCGCCGCTCGCCCGAACCACGGCCCGCGCGCAGCAGATCCTCCAACAGGGGCTGGAGCCCCGCGGCCACGCCCGAGGGCTCGCAGCGCAGCACACCCAGCAGCGGCGAAGAGGCCTCCAGGGACTGGAGGGCGCGGCCGATGACCTCGTGGCCGAAGCGCCCCAGCCCGAGGAGGACGGTGGGGTACGAGACGGCGGCGTCCAAGCTAGCTCCTCAGCTCGGCGGCGAGTGCCTCCACCACGGTGCGCTCGTCCTGGATGAAGCGGCGCTCGGCGTCCTTCTGCTCGGCGACGGCGCGTGCGTAGGCCTCGGTGAGGCGGCGCTGGTGGGCCTGCACCTCCTCCAGCAGCTTGTTGCGCGAGGGCCGCTCCGCCGTCGCGTTCACCCACGAGTCACGGGCGCTCTTCTCCAGGTCGTCGCGGAGCACCGGATCAAGGGCCTCGAAGGCCTCGAAGGCACGCGCGCGGTCCGGCGCCAGCTTGTTCTTCGTGCCGGCGAAGCTCCAGTGGTAGCCCTCCTCGTCGCGCGAGATGCCGCCGAACAGGGCGCACAGGGTGAAGGCGCGCAGGCGGGAGTCGCGGGCCTCGCGGGTGGACTGGGCGGCGCGCTCGGCGGCGCGGCGCTCGTCGGCCCGCTTCTGCTCCACCGGATCCAGATCCGGCAGACCCGGCTGGGACTCCCAGGCGGCCTCGATGTGCAGCGGGTAGCTGCGGTTCTTGTCGTCGCGCACGCGCTTGTAGCCGGCGTACAGCTCGGACTGGACGTTCTTGAACCAGTACACGGGCACGCCGAGCAGCGCGCGGTAGAGCACCAGCGAGTCCCGCTCCTCCCAGCCCGTCACGCGGTTGGAGCCGGACACCACGCCCTTGAGGATGCTCCACAGCGAGCCCTCCTCGTCACTGGCGTACTTGTCGTGCAGCCCGGCGTAGAAGACGTCCGCGGGCGTCACCGTGGGATCGTCCCGGCGCGTGGCGTCGACGTGGGCCAGGAGCACGCACTCGTCGGACAGGCGCTTGAGCCGGTCCTCGATGCCGCGGCGCACCTCGGTGGCGGACACGGCGCGCAGCTCCTCCTCCAGCTTGCCCTTGCGGCGCAGCTCCTCGAGGTCCTTCCCGGCCTTGTGCAGGGCGATGTAGCGCTGCTCCAGGTCGAGCCCCGTGGCCAGGTCGAGCCCCATCTCCTCCATCACCCGGCCGTAGACCTGGAGGGCCTGGGTCTCCAGCTTGCCGCGCACGTGCTGGACGATCTCGTTGGCGTCACGGGCGCGGAGCTGGCCGCTGGGGTCTCTCACCGGGGTGAAGGCCTCGGTGACGGCGTCGAAGATGTCGGCCGCGCGGAAGTTGGCGTCGCTGTCGAGCTTGTGGGCGTAGAACTCCTTCCACAGCCGCTCGCGGCGCCGGTCATCGCGGAGCACCTCGGCGTCCAGGTAGTACTGGGCCACGTCCGAGCCCGCGTCCACGGCGGCCGGATCCTTGCGGAAACGCTCGGCCTGGGACTCGGAGTCACGAGCGCGCTCGTCGGCCACCTGGGCCACCTTGCGGAAGGACTCCAGCCGGGCCTCGGCGTCCTTGCGCAGCTCGCTCTCGAAGGACTTCCAGAAGAAGCGCTTGATCTCGTCGCGGAACTCGTTGGCCCAGCTCTCCACCTTGGCCACGGAGCGCAGCTTCGCGGTGGCGAAGGCCTTGTTGTCGCGGTCCGTGAGGCTCTGCAGGAAACCGGGGTTGGCCTGCCGGGCCATCTCCGCGTCGAGCCGGGCAATCTCCTGGCGCAGCTCCGGGCTGTCCAGGTCGGGCGGAGAACCGTCGGCCTTGAGGTAGGCGCCCTCCTCCGGGTCCTTGAAGGGGACGATGAAGGACTGCTCCAGCAGGCGGATGAGGAAGAGCCGCTGGGAGATGGGGTTGACCTCGTACTCCTTGAAGAAGGACTCGAAGAAGCGGCCGGTGCGCACGTCGCCGCGCTGGGCCTCCAGGTATTCGCCGCACACGCGGGCGCGCGACTCGTCCTTGGCCCGGCGCAGCACCGCGATGGCGCGGCTCAACGACGGGTTGCCCGGGTTGATGGACTGCTTCTCCACGTCGGGGATGTCGATCTGCTCGTCCAGCTTCCCGAAGATGGCCTCGAGCTTCTCGCGGAAGGCCTCGGCGAGGTTCTTCCCGCCCTTACCGATCTGCTGCTGGATTCCGTAGAACTGGCCCTTCTCGTCGCGGCGCTCCTCCTCGCCCGCGCGGAAGGCGACGTAGCCCTTGAACTTCTCGTCGATGCGGCGGTTCTTCTCGTTGGGCTCCAGCCGCTGGAAGGCCGGGTCGCCGTAGGGCACCTGGAAGTCCGGGTGGTCCGCGCCGAAGCAGAGGAACTGCCGGAAGGCGCTCGCCACGTAGCGCAGGCCCGCGTACTTGAGGAGGTCACGGCGGGGCAGTTGCAGCAGCGCGGTGCCGAACGAGCCGTAGTGCACGGAGAAGTGGCCCAGGGCGAGCTTCTTCTGGTGCTTCTCGTAGTTGTCGTACTCGCCGGCCTGCGCGCCGAGCAGCGGCGAGAAGATCTGCAGGTAGCAGGCGTCGGCCACCGCGTTCTCGTACTTCTCGATGGAGAGCTGGTCGGGCCGGTCGATGAGGTAGGTGAGCGTGAAGGGCCGCTCGGCGACGGTCTGGCGGCTGCGGTCCTGGGTGCCCGGGTCGTAGTGGAACTCGAGCTCGCTCACGCCGCCCGCGTAGTCGAGCTGGCGGTTGAGGTACTCCAGTTCCTTGAGGGCGGCATAGCCGTTGGCGAGGATGTCCGGGTGGAGCTGGGGCTTCACCTTGTCGAGGAAGGCGGTGGGCAGGGTGAGCACACCGACCACGTTGGGCCGGCCCCAGCCCGCGTCGAGCACCATGCGGCGCAGCAGGTAGGCCATGGGCAGGAAGCCGCCCGAGCCCGTGCCGCCAGCGACCGAGCCATAGAGCATCACCCGGACGACGCGGTTCTCGTTGTCGCGCCAGGGGTTCTCACGGCGGGTGGACTCATCGAGCAGCTTCTGGAGGGCCTTGCGGATGCCGCGCCGGTCCTCCTCGAGGTTGTAGTAGAGGCGCAGGCGGCTCTCCATGCGGATCTGCCCGGCGCCGGCGCCCTGGGTGGAGCGGAACTGGTAGCTGGAGGGGACCCACTGGGTGACGAGCGGATCCTCCTGGAGCTCACGCTGGCCGCGCTTGCGCTCGATATAGGCGCGCGCATCGAAGGCGGAGACGAGGAAGCGGTTCTCCACCGGGACGTCCTTGAGCTTGTCCAGGTCGTCCTTGTTGGTGTCGATGGCCACGAAGTGGGTCATCGACTTGATGCGCTCCCAGTTGGGATGACGGCGCAACCGGCCGGCGAGCAGTTGGACGATCTTCCCGCCGTTACCACCGAGACCCACGAACAAGGTCGGGTTGAACTTCTCCGTCGCGAGCAGCCCCAAGGCTCCCCCTCCGATTCAGCTCCACTTCATGTAGAGATTGCCAATCCGATATAGCACGTTGGGCGTGTACCCGAGGGCCAGCTCCTCGGCCGGAACGGGCTCCCACTTCCCGGTCCTCTGCACCTTGCGCTCGAGGCCCGCGGCGGTGACGAAACGCGTGGAGCCACCGGGCCCCGCTTCGAGTACGAGCACGGCCGCACGCGGAGCACGGACGAAGTCACCTCCCGCGTTCAGGCACATTCGAGCGTTGCGATAGAAGCCGCGCCGGCCTCCCGGTGTCTCGTTCAGCACGAGCGCCGAGGCGCGCTTGAGCCCCAGCTCCGAGCCGGCCACGTAGACGCTGGCCGCCGGGTCGAAGTTGTTCGGCCGGACGAAGCCCATGACCACCCAGCCGAAGAAAAGCATCCCTCCAGCCAGGGCGAGCCAGGGCCACCAGCAGCGCAGCCAGCCCGTCTCGCCCACCTTCGCGCGCGTCGGAACGAGCACGGCAGCGCCCGCGTAGTGCGGGTGGGTCGCGGCGAAGCGCACCCCGAGCCCTGGCGGAGCCAATTGGCCGCAGCAGCCCTCGGCGGCGAAACACACCTGGTACTTGAGAGGCTGTCCCTTGCGGCCATTGCCCAGATCCGCCTCCGAGCCCGCCACGGGAGAACAGGAGAGCACACCGCCCTCCACGCTCCCCTCAGAGACGCAGGTGATGGGGATGCGGTCCGCGTTGGTGGAGCGGGACAGGTCCACCGTGGAGCATCGCTGTGTCTCACGACGCTCGCCCCGCCACTCGCCGAGGTCGAGCGAGGCCGGGTCCGGCACCAGGGCGAAGTCGATGAAGCCCTCCACCTGCACGGTCCGGCGCGCGGACTGCTCCATCCACGCGTTGCGGAACGTCACCCGCACGGGCGTCGCGGCGCCGTCCACCGAGGGCTGTGAAGGCGTCCAGTCCGCCACGAAGCGCCCTCCCCCGGCGTGGCGCAGGGGCACCTCCTGGCCTTCGAGGGTGGCCACGGCCGTGAAGCCGTCGGCCTGGAAGAAGGTCTCGTCGTCGAAGGTCTTCCCACGGAAGAGCAGCCGCGCGTCGAGTTGCACCGGCTCGCCCACCCGCGCGGTGGACGGCACGGCCAGGGAGGCCTCGAGGTCATAGCGGAGGATGAGACCGTAATCGATGGGACCCGAGCCCCGAGGCAGAGACAGCGTCCACTGGCTGCGCTGGTCCGGCGAGTTGGGCGCGCGGAAGACCTGATAGTGGCGGTGCGGCGGCTGGCACAGCCTGGGCGCGCCCGAATAGCGGATGCCGGGCGGGCAGCCGTTGTTACCAGAGGCCTGGGACGGAACGTCGCCCTGGGGACCGTCCAGCTTCGCGGTATACGCGGGCCCGGGAGAGGCGGACGCGGTGGCCACCAGCACCTCCACCACGTACTTGCCCACCTCGAACGTCTTCGACTCTCCGGAAGACAGCGAGCCCGTCTCCGGCCGCGAGCCCAGCACTCGGGCATAGCCTCGTGTGAAGGCGCCAATCACCTCGCGCGGCGTCTGGACGAAGACGAGATCCTGCGGGTTGCGCGCCAGCGGCTGGAGGAACTGCTCGCCCGTCTGACGGACCTCGTCGCTACCGAACAGGCCGATGACCAGCGTCTCGAAGTCCGCCGATTCGGAGAGTCCCAGGGCGCGAGGACCCTCGGCGGGGTCTCGGAGGTCTTCGGGAATGCCATCGGTGAAGAAGAGGAACAGCCGGTTCTGGAGCGCCGAGCCCCGCAGCCGGTTGCCCGCCTCTTCCAGCGGGCGGCGGAAGTAGGTGCCATTGGAGTACGGCAGCGCGCGGATGTCGTCCGCGCTCTGGGCCGGGCGGGGCGGGGCCTCCTTGCCATCGCCGAAGGCCAGCACGCTGACCCGGTCGGCCGAACCACGCGCCAGCCCCTCGACGACGAGTGTGCCGAGCACCGCGGCGCGCTCGGGGTCATTGGGCGGAACCCGGCGGCCTGTCGTCTGGTCCCGAGCCTCCACGCCCATGGAGCACGAGTTGTCGAGGATGAGGACGATCTCGTTGCCACTGCCAGCCGCGCTGGTGAGGAGCAGGGGCAGGACGAGCTGCGCGAGCATCATCTTAGAGCTCCACCTTGAAGTACGTGCCCCCGGCCCGGTACAGCACCGAGGGGGAAGGAACGTGCCCCTGAGCGAGGTCGGCCACCGGCTCCCACTTGAGGGTGCGGCGGTCCTGCTGCTCCAGGGGACCCATGCCCGTCAGCACCACGCCAGCACCCCGGGTGGCGCGCAGGAGGATGACCGCGTTCCGGGTGCGGCCGTTCACCTCGCCATCGCCGTGCAATCCCAACCGGGCGTCACGGTAGAAGCCGGGGCTGCTGCCGGGACAGTCCCGCAGGAGGATGGCGGAGGATTGACGGATGCCGCGCTCGCTCCCGGCCACGCGGATGGACGCACCGGACGGGAAGCGCGCGGGCTGCGTGAAACCCGCGAGGAGGACTCCGAAGCCGAGCAGCCCCAGGGAGGACCACACCCAAGCGCCATGACAGCCGAGGAAGCCGCGGCCCTCGACCTTCCAGCGCAGGCGCACCGTCTTCTCCTGGGCCTTGAACTCGGAGGTGAGCGGCACCACGCGCAGCACGGCCGAGTCCGGTGACACCTCTCCGGCACACCGGGGCACCTCGAGGCAGATGTCGAGCGAGCGCGCCCTCGGGTCCGACACCGTGAGCGTCAGCCCCTCGCCACCAGACGCGGGCACCAGAGCCGGCCACTCCGTCCCTCCCGCCGCGTTGACGAAGGGAGTCACGGGCCGCGCCTGGCACCCGTCGAGCCCCTCGGCACGGAGGAGGAAGCCTTGCTCCTCGACGGCCTGGGATTGGCTGAAGTCCAGCTCGTGGCAGGTCCGCTCCACGGAGGTGCCCGCGTTGACGGTGCCGAAGTCCAGCTCCGCCGGCAGCTCCAGTTTCAATTGGGGGCGCACCCGCACCTCCTGCGTAGGCAGGGAGACGAGCCCCCGAGGCGTCTCGAACACGAGCGACCAGCTCGCGGACTTGGGCTTGTCGTAGGTCACGACGAACGCGTACCGGTCGTCCACACGAGTCGGCCCGCGGTAGCGCTCCTCCCCGTTGTCCACCATGCGGGCCACCACCTGGGGGTCCGTCAGGAGCGCGTCCACCCGTTGCCGCCCGGGCCCTGGCTCCGGCCGTCGCAGTTTCATCACGACGGAGCACGGGAGCCCGACGTAGCAGGTGGACGGCATTTCGGAGGTGTCCAGGCCCAACCCGAGGTCACTCACCGTGACGGTCACTTCACCGGCGGCGGGACACACCACACGGTCCCCCATGCGCCCTCCCGCGCTGATCCGTACCTCGCGAGGCTGGGGGGAAGCGGGTGGCGTCCAGGCCGCCGAGAGGTCCTTGTCCGCGGCGAGATTCAGCTCCGGCGCCCCCTCCACCTGCAGGGTGAACGAGAGAGCAAGCCCTGGAGGCGGAGCCGTCACGGGCACCTGCCCCGCGGCGTCGAAGAGTGCCGCGCGCAGCGGCGTGGATTGTCCAGAGACGAGTGACTCGCTCACCCCCGGCTGGACGATGCGAGCCCGGAAGCCGCAGACCTCCACCTTCAGTTCCTGGGCCTCGGAGGCCGCGGCGCGAAGCGTCTCCCCCTGGGCGAGCGGAGGCATGTCGGGAACGAACTCGATGCGGGCGGATGCGGTGGGCGGAAGGATGAAGTCGGCCACCACCGTGCCATCAGGCTGTACGGTCCCACGGTACTCGGTGCTCTTCCCGCTGGCGTCCACGACGCGGAAGAGTCCTCCGGAAATCCGGCGCAACAGGCCCGTGTCGTCGCGAACGGCCCCCACCACGGAGAGCTTGTCCCCTGCGGTATAGGGGCCAGGGGTGATGCGCTCCACCCGGGCTTCGAGCTGCACCGGAGGAGGCGGCGGAGGAGGCACAACAGGCTTGCCATCGATGACGTGGGCAAGCAGCTCACCGGACCGGTGGCTCTCGCCCAGGCGGGCGCAGTCGTACTCGTCGATCGACTGGTAGCGGGGATTCCGGGCGAGGAACACCGTCTCACAGGTGTCGTCCACCTCGTCGTAGCAGAGGGAGCACTCCTTGCCGTCGAAGACGTAGATGTGATCGTGCCAGCGCGGGTGCAGCGCCCGGATGGCGGGCTGGTCGCACGCGGCCACCACGTTCGGCGGAAACCCATCGTACCCGCCGACGCAGTAGGTCTCCGCGGCCCGGGCGGGAGCGGCTCGCAGCAGCAGCGAGACCACGGCGAGCAGCACCGGGAGCGCACGGTGCATCACTTGCCCTCGGCCTGCCCGGAATTGTCGGGCGGCGTCTTGCTGGAGGCCCTCAGTCCCAGACCAATGCCCAAACCCAGGGCCACGAGGCCCGTCGCGAGCAACCACCACAGGGGAACACGGCGCCC
The DNA here is from genome assembly GCF_024623785.1 of Archangium lipolyticum. NCBI lineage: Bacteria > Pseudomonadati > Myxococcota > Myxococcia > Myxococcales > Archangiaceae > Archangium > Archangium lipolyticum. Next base: position 300,888 of record NZ_JANKBZ010000007.1, on the reverse strand, counting down.
GGTGCGCCCCGCCTGTACGGGCGTATCCGGGCTCGCGGGCACCACCGGAGCGAGGGGCTCCACCTTGAGGGGCTCGGGAAGCCGCGTGGCGCGCTCCTCGGGCTCGGGCCGCACCGGGGACACCGGCGCGAGCATCGGCATCCCATCCGGGAGCGTCTCCCGCCGAGACGCCCGCGGGCCATTCGCCACGCGCGGCACCTCGGGCTGGCCCACCACGAGCAGGATGACCGAGATGTTGTCGGTTCCCCCGCGCTCGTTGGCGGTATGGATGAGCCGCTCCACCGCCTCCTGGTAGTCGCGGCCCTCGATGAGCGGATACAGCTCGTGGTCCTCGATGAGGTCGTACAGCCCATCGCTGCACAGCAGCACCACGTCGCCGGACCGCAGCTCCAGCGGGTCCGTCCACACCTCGGGCTTGAAGATCTTCTGGACGCCCGGGCTTCCTCCCAGCGCCATCACGAGCACGTGCGCCTCGGGATGGTGCCGGGCCTCCTCGGCCGTGAGGATGCCCTGGCTGACCATCTGGGCGACGCGTGTGTGGTCTCGCGTGCGCTCGATCGGCGCGCCGTCCCGGAACTGATAGAGGCGGCTGTCGCCCACCCACCCCACATAGCAGCGCGAGCCCAGCACCCAGGCGGCGACCCCCGTGGTCCCCATGCCCTCCGCGCCCCGGGTGCTCACGGCGTCGAGGACGGCCTGGTTGGCCTCGACGAACGCCTGGTAGAGGGCGCGGGGCGGGTTGTCGGGCGAGCTGGCGGCGATGACCTCGACGATGCGATCGCTGGCCACCTGGCTGGCCACCTCACCGGCCTCGTGCCCGCCCATGCCGTCACAAACGAGGAGCAGCCGGGAACCATCCGGATGGGCGGCCACACGGAAGGAGTCCTC